>NZ_CP019225.1:3001528-3044998 GCF_010222815.1 Synechocystis sp. CACIAM 05
GAAGAATTTAAGCTAGATCCCTGGGTTTCTGATTATGGTGTCTAGAGCCCATTTATAAAGTCTTGTAATGGATAGCAAGTAGGAGAAGAAAAAAAGGAAAACTAAGAGTTAAGAGCAGAAGGAGACAAAGAGCATGAAAAGTCGACAGCCTATGAAACAGACCTGAGCGATGCAGAATGGGCAATAGTTGAACCAATGATTCCTCCCGCAAAGCCCGGAGGACACCCACGAACCACAGATATGCGAGCGGTTTGTAATGGTATTTACTACCAACTAAAAACGGGTTGTCAATGGGCAATGTTACCCCATGACTTTCCTCCTAGTAGCACGGCCTATAGCTATTACCGTAAATGGCAACGTCATGGCGTGTGGGAAAGGCTCAATCTAAGGCTGCTGGAGCAATGCCGCCTCCAGAGTGGCAAGAGCCTTCAACCTAGCGTAATAGCGGCAGATAGCCAATCAGTAAAAACCACCGAAAAAAGGGGGAAGTCTACGGTTTTGACGGAGGTAAGAAGGTGAAAGGACGAAAGCGTCACTTAATCGTCGATAGTCTGGGCTTAGTCTTAAAAGTGATAATGACCGAAGCAAATGCAAGTGAACGCATCGTCACAGCTTATGCTCTGATGAGTTTGCTTGAAGAAGGAACTCAACTCCTCGAGTCTGTCAAGAGCATGTTAGTAGACCAGGGTTATCGAGGTGATACCTTTGGATTAGCCATCTGGCTCTTAATTCAAGCCAAAGTCCAGGTGATTAGTCGTTCAGGGAAGTCTTTTGAGGTCTTACCAAAAAGATGGATTGTCGAGAGGACGTTCGGTTGGTTGAACTGGTATCGTCGTTTGAGTAAGGATTATGAGCATCTACCAGAAATGAGCGAAGCGGCTATTTATGCCGTGATGATTCACATTATGTTGCGTCGTCTTTCTGCTACTTCTACCACTTTATAAATGGGCTCTTAGGGCACTTTTCGTCAAGCCCATTTCCCTTGCCACTTGGCTTATGGGCTTTCCAGATTGTTCTACTATCTTTACTGCTTCTGATTTTTGCTCCTTTGTAAATTGTCGTCTTGTTTTTTCGTCATTTGAACATTCTCCTTGATTTTCGACTCTTTGGATTTGTCCACTTTTTTCAGTCATGGTCAATATTTTGGATGGTGACTTTGGAATCGGGATTGAGACTAAAACACTCTGCTTTTGTTTCAATTTTTTTGAGTTGGGCGATCGCCATCGAGCAGGGTCTGCCATAGACTTGCCGTACCCGTTCACTGGCAAGGGTTAAAGATTTCTGTGATCGCTGCACAAAATCTGCCAATTCGTAGGTTTGACCAGACTGAAAATATTGATTGACCACTGTGGAGGGTGAATAAAACTGATCCTCTGAACCATCGGGCCAAACGATGTCAAATGTAACTTCGGGCATTGTTTATGAATCTCCGGTAAAGCCAGTGAGGGGGTTTTGCTGCAAATCCCAAAATAGTTGGGACTCTGAACCTAGTTTAAGGGTGAGATTATGACCCGGTTGTATCGTGGCGATCGCCTCTGCGACTAAACCCTCAGTCTCAAAACAAGCCCTAACCCTTTCGACCAGTTGGGGATGCACACTGAGCAGAAAACCATAACTCGGAAAACTAAGTAGCCATTGCCTAAAATCTAGACCTTCTGGACAGGGAATGGCATCGAGGTCAAGGATTGCGCCGCATTTCGAGGTTTCCAAAAGCATTAAGGTCGTGCCAATAATGCCGCCCATGCTGACATCTTTCCCCGCCTTACATAGGCCATTTTCAGCAAGATAGGGCAACAGATCCCAGTGTTTTTGCAAAGTTTCTGTCTCTGCCATCGTCGCCGCATCCCAGCAATAGGGGGCATTGGGTCGCGGTTTGCCTTGAAAATTGCTCACTAGCATCAGGCGATCGCCTACCTGGGCATCAAAGCTGGTGATTAAAGACTTTGCCCGACCTAAAATCGCCACTCCCAAGGCATCATAACCACTGTGGGTATTGGTATGGCCGCCCACAATGGGCACATTAAATCGCGTCGAAGCGGCTTGCATCCCTGCCCAAATTTGCCGAGCTTGGTGGGAAGACTGACTCCATAGGGCATCCACCACGGCGATCGGTCTGCCCCCCATGGCATAAATATCACTGACATTGACCAAAACACTGCACCACCCTGCAAACCAAGGCTCTTGGGCAATTAAACTGGGAGCCATCCCCTCGGCCGCAAGCAGTAGATAGCCATTCTCGTCTGGAATTGCGGCACAATCATCGCCTAATCGGATCGCCTCACTATCCCCGCTCCATCGCTGTTGACCTTGACGGGATACCAATTGAATATCCTGCTTATGCAAAATACCCAGAGCTTGCCGCAGTTCAACAATTAAGTCGGTTAACATCACCAAAATCTAAGAAACCTGCAATAAAGTGAGATCAAGCTTCGGTCGGCTATAGACCACGGGGGGATAAAAATCTAAGTCCGCTTCCATTAAATGGTGGGGGCGATCGCAGATCTCAATTTCCTCAAGCGAATGCCAGTGTTGTCGCTGAAAAAAACGCACATTTTGTAATTGCACTGTCGCTAAAAATTTAGTACAACCCCAACCATGGGCCGCAGTAACAGCTTTATAAATCAAACCCTTGCCAATGCGCCCCACCCGCCGATAATTTTGATGTACTCCTAGCCGACCGCCATACCAGATATTCGGTTCATTTTCATAAATCCGCACCACACCTACTACCGCATGTTTTCCAAGAGCCTCTGTATCGAGGGCAACAATTGGATAAGCAAACTGATCCGTCTCATCAAAATCATGTCCTGAAAAAATGCCCTGTTCCTCACAAAAAATTGCTCTGCGTAGGGCAAAATACCCTTGAATTTCCGCCGTAGATTCTGCCAATTCAAACTGAAAACGATTGTTCGACATCGTAAAAATCTCTCTATTTTTCAAATGTTGATAATGCTGAACAAGCGCCACATTTTGCACAGCCGGCCTTCATATCTACTGAAGAAATCTGCGATTGCTTAATGATTTTTCCGACCCTCTGATACAGGGCAAACATAAAATCACTGTCTGGCGCGGGGTGATTTGCTAAAGGTGTTTCGGAAATGGGTACGAAGGGAACAACAAAAGGGTAAACGCCCATATTGACCAGCTTTTCCGAGGCTTCTACCAAGGTTTCCAAGCTATCTCCCAGTCCTGCTAAGAGATAGGTGCTGACCTGTCCCCAGCCGAAGACTTTAACGGCGGCTTCGTAAGCTTCGTAATAATAAGAAACTGGAACCTCGGCTTTTCCGGGCATAATTTTGGCACGAACATCTGGGTCAACTGCTTCGAGATGCATTCCCAAACTATCGACGCCAGCGGCTTTCATGCGCTCGAACCAAATAAAATCATCGGGGGGTTCACACTGGGCCTGAATGGGAATATTGACCCGCGCTTTAATGGCTGCTGCACATTTTGTCAGGTAGGCTGCACCACGATCGCCAGAATTGGGTGTCCCCGTTGTCATGATCACCTGTTCGATACCGTCTAACCGGACTGCGGCTTCTGTGACCTCGGCTAACTGTTCCGGTAATTTACGGATAATTGTGCGATCGGCATCAAGGGATTTTTCTATGGCGCAAAATTGACAAACCGTGGACTCGTCGCGATAACGTATGCAGGTTTGCTGAACCGTCGTCGCTAAAACGTTGTTGCTGTGGAGTAGGGCAATGTGTGAATAGGGAATGCCATCGGCTGTCTTCAAATCATAGAATCTGGGTTGATGGGGCAGGGCGATCGCCGCAATTTCTTCGTCCCCTTTGCTCAAAACCGTCTTTGAGGGCATGGATGCAAGGTTGACATTGTAGGGCGATGCCTGAGCGGTGGAAGTATAGATTGGCACCATCACCGTCGTCCCATCCACCGTCACTGCCCGGTGATCTGAAGGCCCTGCACCGCCTTTGCGCCCAAGGTCTTTGGCGTTGGGATCCACCAGTCGCACCCCTTTGGATTGCAGTTCTGTGATGAGACGTTGCTTATTCATGTCGCTGGGATAATCCTTAAATTTTTGTACTTAATGGCTAAAAATCGGATTGTTGGGCAATGCCTCGATGGTTTCCGGTAGCTCCGGATCACCTACTGCCGCAATAGCATTTGGCGTCACTGGGTTGGCTTCTAGGGCTGACCAGGGCTGATTATTGAGGGTTAGTTGTAATAAATCAGGTCGGGCATAATGTCCCACCGAATCCATCATGCGTTTGCGTTTAGTGATGAGGGAAAAATCTAAATCGGCGATCGCCAACCCTTCTCCCTCAGCAATTGGCTCACAGAGATGCTTTCCTTCGGGGCTAATAATTGCCGTATAACAACCACCACTCAAGGCTTGATGCATTTTTTCGTCGGTGGTAATTTGTAACTTTTGCTCCGCTGTCAACCAACCCGTTGCATTAATCACAAAACAACCAGATTCCAAGGCATGATGCCGCATGGTCACTTCCATTTGATCCGTGAAAATCTGACCCACCATCGATCCGGGGAATTGCCCACAGTGGATTTGTTCATGTTGCGCCATGAGCGCATAACGGGCTAAGGGATTGTAATGTTCCCAACATGCCAAGGCTCCCAAACGTCCAACCGCAGTATCTACCGTTTTCAGACCTGCACCATCCCCTTGCCCCCAAACCATCCGTTCATGGTAGGTGGGCGTGATTTTGCGACGTTTTAGCACCAGCGCACCATCTGCATCAAAAATCAGTTGTGTGTTGTACAGCGAGCCTTCTTCCCGCTCATTAACCCCTAACACCACAACCATTCCATGGGTTTTCGCGGCTTGGGCGATCGCCTGGGTGACTTTCCCCGGCACAGTAACGGCTTCTTGATAAAGCTTTAGATGACTTTTCCCCATTAAAACCGGCGGTTCAACAAAGGAAAAATAAGGGTAATAAGGCACAAAAGTTTCAGGGAAAACAATCAGTTCTACCCTTTCTTTGGCCGCATTGGCGATCGCATCCAGAACTTTCTCCATAGTCCCTTGTTGACTAAAAAGAACAGGACTAATCTGTGCCGCTGCCGCCCGAATATTTTTTGTGTAATTCAGCATGATTTTTCCCAGCACAACGACTGGAATAGTTTCGGAAATAAAAAAATGATTTGAAAATTTTGTTTTTGATTTTTTAGGTTTAATGTATCAATCACTTGTTTTCAAATCATCCCTCCTATCAATAATTGACCAAATATTTAATCAAGCACATTTTTACATTGTCCAAGTATCAAGAATAAACGCACCATCCCTACGGTGCATCAAGATTAAATCCATCACATCTAGGGGATTGATCGGACGAATACCGGGGATTAGAGAAGGCTCACCATGACCATAAAGTGCTTGCAGTGCAAAGCGACAAGCATAAACCTTACCCCCTGCTTCCATGATTTTTACAATACGCTCATTCATCGTTAGGTGACCCGGAAAACCTTCATCCCCAAGTTTAGGAAAACCCCTTTGTACACCGAGAGTAACACCGGGACCATAGAGCAACACAGACGTTTCAAAGCCTTTTTTAATTAAGCGGCTAGCTTGCATTAAATTTACTAAGCCAATGGAGCCTTCAAACGCCACTGTATGAAAGGTAATCAGCGCTTTTTCACCGGGTTCAGCTTGGACATCAGGAAAAACTTTTTCCTCGTAATCTACTAAGAAATCACCTGTTTGGTGAGCTGGCTTAGTTACCTCTGGCATGGTTGTAGTTCCTTAAATTCAAATTCTGATTTGACTTGAGATTAGTCACGTATCAATGTAGAAGCGAAATTTCCTTATTCTTGTATCATTTGTCACAAAAGATTAGTTTTAATTGAAAGTCATAGGTTTAACCATTCTTGATTTTTTATATGAAAATGATCTTTTCTTAATAATCCTAGCCAGCAAAAATGCTTCTTATCTAGATACAGTAAGAGTTTTAAGACTTAGAATCTTCCTAGAAATGGGTTTGTGCTCAGTATGTCTGCCCGAGATTTAGATGATTAGACACCTATCTAAATCAACAGGTCTGTCTCTGTAAAGCTTATAAATGCAAGACTATTTCGATGTTTCCTATTAATAGAATCAGAGATCATCAATTTGTAGCAAAACATACAAGTGTTAGAAATTTCGAGGCTTACAGTTGATGACTATCAGGAAAGATAGAGTTCAATACAGGTAGATAATATGAAAAAAAGCCACTATTCCGTCATTATTGTCGGTGGAGGACAGGCGGGCTTAGCGATTAGTTATCTCCTAAAACAAGAAAGCATTGACCATATTATTTTTGAGAAAAATCAAATTGGCCATGCTTGGCGTAATCAACGTTGGGATTCTTTTTGTTTGGTCACGCCCAATTGGCAATGTCGGTTACCCGGTTTTCCCTATGCCGGTGGTGATGATCAGGGTTTTATGGTCAAGGACGAAATTGTCCAATATCTGGAGGATTATGCAGCATCTTTCCAAGCTCCTATCCTTGAGGGGGTAGGGGTTTCTAAGCTGAGTCAACGGGCTGATGCTTTTGAGGTGATTACCAGTCAAGGAACTTATACCGCTGATCAAGTGGTGGTTGCAACTGGCGGCTACCATACGCCAAAAATTGCGGCGATCGCCAAAAAACTACCTCCCCATATTGTCCAGTTACATTCGATGGACTACAAAAATCCAGAAACCTTGCCAGATAACGTTTTGCTAGTTGGCACAGGTCAATCGGGCTGTCAAATTGCTGAAGACTTACACCTAGCAGGCAAAACTGTCCACCTTGCCACGGGGAGCGCGCCCCGTTCACCCCGCCGCTACCGAGGGAGAGATGTGGTGGAGTGGTTAGAGTTGATGGGTCATTATGATCTGCCCATTGCTGAGCATCCCCAGAAGGAAATGGTACGCCACAAAACCAACCACTATTTAACAGGCCGTGATGGTGGCAGAGAAATTGATCTGCGTCAATTCGCCCTTGAGGGTATGCATCTCTACGGACGACTCAAGGATATTGATGGCAATCAAATTCTATTTGCCGATAATCTCAAGGAAAATCTCGATCAAGCAGACGCAACAGCCGCCAGAATTAAACAAAGCATTGATGAATATATTGCCAAAAATCAGCTTGATGCTCCCATCGAAGCACCCTATCAGCCCGTTTGGGAAGCAACTTCAACACCCCTTACCCTAAATATTGATGAAATTGATGCGGTTATTTGGTCGACTGGTTTTAATTTTAATTACGCTTGGGTCGATGTTCCTGTATTTAATTCGATGGGGGAACCGCTACATGATCGGGGCGTGACTAATGTGGCAGGGCTATATTTCTTGGGTTTACCTTGGTTATATACCTGGGGGTCTGGGCGATTTTCAGGGGTTGCCCGTGATGCGGAATATTTAGCGGAAAAAATTAGAGAAACACTGCTCGCCAATCAAATAAATCCTTGTACGGTGGCTTGATAAATGGCTTGGTAGCGATTTTTGGCGTTGAGTTTATGGAGGGTGCCATTAAGATGAAACTTAACGGTACTCTCGCTGATGTGAAGTTCCTCGGCGATATCGCGATCGCGTAAACCTTGGGCTAATAAGCTGATAATTTCCTTTTCCCGTTCCGAGAGGAGATGTTTGTTAAGCTTGATGCTTTGAAACCCGTCATAGGGCAGTTGCAGCGAAATTTGCAGGATAGATTTATTTATACTACTTTGACTCCTAAATTCACCGCCAATATGGTGGGCTAAAAATTCTATTTCTTTAAAAGGCGATCGCCCATCTGTGTT
Organism: Synechocystis sp. CACIAM 05; assembly: GCF_010222815.1. Classification (GTDB taxonomy): domain Bacteria; phylum Cyanobacteriota; class Cyanobacteriia; order Cyanobacteriales; family Microcystaceae; genus Synechocystis. The sequence goes on from NZ_CP019225.1 coordinate 3,009,272, forward strand.
GAAGACTTCTGGCGAGGATGTTTCCACAATGGCTTCAATGGTGACTGACATCTCGGCATAAATGAGGCGGCAATAGTTACAGGAGAGTCGATTGAAAATTTCTGTGGTTCTGATCAATAGATAGGCAATTGTAGGAGAGAGTTTTTTTTCTGTGCCGATCAGGGTGAGCTTTGTCCGAGTCAGCAATCTTGCCAAAACGTCTGATAAAGGGATTTGATCGCCTAAAAATTGGGTTGTATTGACGGTATTTGTTTCGCTAGGGAGTTGTCGGGCGGCATCAATGGCGATCGCCACTGCCATACAGAGAACTTGTAAAACTTCCAGAAATTCTGCGACAAAGGGAGCATCACTAAAAACAGCCAAGACACCAATCACACGGTCATGGCCCACCAATGGATAACCGGCGAAACCGCGAATATTATTGGCGATCGCCCAGTCACGATCCTTTACCCAAGTTTCATTGGCGAGATGATTGCTTAAAAAAGGAATACAGCTTTGGGCGATTTTCCCGACCTTATAAGCCCCCATCGGCACCCGGGCAAAACTACCATTCGTACTGGTATGTAAGCCTGATGAAGCAACCAGTTTTAAACTCGCACCATCAGGCTCTGTTAACCAAATCCGTGCAAATACGCAATGAAAATCATGGATTAATGCTTCGGTGATTTCTTGGGCGATCGCCGTTGTGTCAAGGCAACCAGAAATGCGCTTACTAGTCGTATTTACCTTTTGGAGATCAAAAATTAGCTGGGCAGAATCTAACACGAGCAGCTCAGAACACTATCAAGTCCACGCTATCAAAGGAAGCGATCTTGAAAAGTGCTGCAACCAACATTATGGACACCGAACCATGGGATGAATTTTCGTCATGATATCTGTGTTTATTGATAGTTCAAAACCGCTGCGACTCAAAATCTAAAGTCATTATATGGACAAGGCGCAGACATTTTATCCCTATCTCAAGGATCATGGCTTTGGATTACATGGATTACATTTTGGGCTGTGGCATTATTCTGGACTATTGATCAAACCAGGGTGATCTAAGGGGCGATCGCCGGGGGCATCCCAGAAGAAACGACGCTCGGATTCAGCAATGGGTTTGTCGTTAATACTTGCTTCCCGACGACGCATTAAACCCGCTTCATCAAATTCCCAATTTTCATTGCCATAGGCGCGATACCATTGACCCCCATCATCCTGCCATTCGTACTGAAACCGGACGGCAATCCGATTGTCGCCAAACGCCCACAGCTCTTTCACCAGACGATAATTTAGCTCTTTATCCCACTTGCGACGCAAAAACTCACGGATTTTTTCCCGACCTTGGAATACTTCCGCCCGATTACGCCAAAAACTATCCTCGGTATAAGCCATACAGACTTTATCCGGGTTGCGACCATTCCATGCATTTTCTGCCATCCGTACTTTGGCGATCGCAATTTCCTTAGTGAAGGGAGGAACTAAAGATGTTGTCATGATTAAAATTTCCCAATAATTTCAGAAGAGACGGCGGCTTACGAATTTGTTTACTCTCATTGTTGATGCAGGCAAAACCTACGAATTCATCTATGGTTGTTGACCCAATAGTGACAGAAGAAGTGTCCGAAAGACCACTAATAGCGAGAACTCCGCATTTGGTGGCCGCCTCATATAAACCAAGGGCTAATTCTTTGAGTAGTTCCCTTTCAATGCGTTGTTCAGAAAGTCGAATAGATTGAAGAATCGAGTCGGGAATTGAAATTTGCATTATGGTCGCATGTAAATTTCGTTAAAATGCATTGAGGCCCGGCTAGATTATGATTCGTCAACTTTGGTTGGGGAAGTTGGCGTATCTTCGAGGACAAAATAGCCATTCCGACCCCGTTTCTTGGCCTGATAGAGCGCATCATCGGCACATTTTACCCAAGAGGCCAAGGACAATCCAGGCCGGGGTACAGCACAATGAATCCCAATACTGACAGTGACATAATTAGCAATCTCAGAGGTGGGATGGGAGATCGCTTTAGCATCCATCAAAGCTTGAATCCTTTGGGCAATGATAATCGCACCGGATAAATCGGTTCTGGGTAAGATCAAGGCAAATTCCTCTCCCCCATAGCGGGCTACTAGGTCTGAAGTGCGATGGACAGACTCTTGCAAAACGGCGGCGACAACTCGTAAACATTGGTCTCCGGCTTGATGACCGAGGGTATCGTTGTAGAGTTTGAAATAGTCAATGTCCAACATCACCAAGGTTAAGGACTCAGTTTCGCGAAAAGCAACTTGCCATTCCCGTTCCAAGGCCTGGTCAAAGAACCGACGATTATAAACTCCGGTGAGGCCATCAATTTGAGTCAATCGTTCCAGTTCAATGTTGACTTCTTGGAGTTTTTCTTGGGCTTGTTTGAGCGGGTCAATGTTTTGAATTTGGCAGACATAATAGAGCGGTTGTTGTTGAGCATCTCGGACCAAACTGACATTCAACAGACCCCAAATCCAACGCCCATCCCGGTGTTGATAGCGGCGTTCTTGGGTATAGGCCATAATTTCGCGGTTGAGCAGTTGTTGAGTTAGGTCTCCTTGGAATGGCACCCAATTGGGATCTGTTACTTCTGCCACATCATGGTCTTGCAGTTCATCGGGAGTATAGCCCAACAGCTCACAAAAGGCGGGATTGACCTCAAGAAATTTACCATCTAAGGAAATCAGTGCACTACTCACGGCCGTAGTTTGGAAGGTTTGCCGGAAGCGTTCTTCACTTTCTGCTAAAGCCTCTTGTATGCGAAATTTATCGGTGATGTCCCGTCCTTCACAGAGGAGAAAAATTATCCGCTGGTCGGTGTCGTAGATGGGCCGAATCGAAAAATCCAAAATAACTTTTTGCCCATGATTGCCCAAATTTTCTACGTCATAGCGAATCAGAATCCCTTGAGCGGCCTGGTGTATCGCGGATTTGAGGTCAGCTTTTAGCTGTTCGGATGCTTGCCACCAGGGAGTTTTCCAAAAATCTTGGTCGACAATCTCATCCACCGTAATGCCAGCAAAATCCAGGGCCCGTTGATTCACTTTGACGACTTTCCCGGTGGGGGTTAACAGAGCGGTCAATTGGGAAGCTTGATCAAACAGGGCTTGCATCAGCGCTTCCCGTTCAGCCAAAGCCAGTTGCACTTCTTTGAGCGGGGTAATGTTGATATTTAAGCCACTCATTCTGACCGGTTGCCCCGCTTCGTTATATTCCACGTGGCCGGTACCTAAAATCCAAACATAATTCCCATCGGCCTGGACTAGGCGAAATTCCCCTTGATAGGGTTCTCCAGTGGCAATGGCTAAGTTAACCCCCGCCTGGACGTGCTCCCGATCATCGGGATGTACTAAGTTGTAGAAGGTGTCTTGGTTTTTCTCGTAACTGTCGGGGCTATAGCCCAAAAGATAATCGGACTGCTCGGACCAATCGGCTTGATCGGTGATTAAATCCCTTTCCCACCAGTTAGTGGAGGTGGATTCCAGGGTCATCCGCAACCGTTGTTCGCTTTTTTGGAGGGCGTCTTCAATTTGTTTGCGCTCGGTAATGTCAATCATGATGCCGCTGAGTTGAATGGGCCGGCCGGTTTCATCCCGCTCTAGGGCTGCCAAATCCGCAATCCAAACCATTTGTCCATTGGGGGGAATCATCCGAAATTCCACCTTAAAGGGCGCATCGTGATTCAGGGTGGCTTCCACCGCGGCTTGCACCTTGCCTTGGTCTTCCGGGTAAATGAGCGCGATGGCATCGGCCCAAGTTTTGGGTAGTTCATCTCCATGGCGGCCCAGCAGATCGTGAAATGAGGAAGCTGAGTACATTTGGTCGTTAACGATATCCCATTTCCACCAGTTGGCAGTTTCGGCAGAGAGGGCTAGGCGCAGAGTGGCTTCATTTTCTTTCAGGGCGGCTTCGGCCAGTTTCTGCTCCGTAATGTCGAGGTTAATGCCGCTCATCCGCAGGGCCTGACCATTGGCATCCCGTTGCACCGTACCTCTGGCCATAATCCAGCGAATTGTCCCATCGGGGTGGACAAAGCGAAATTCGGTTTTATAGGGGGTGCCATTTTCTACAGCATCGTACAATTTTGTCCGGGTGGGTTCTACGTCATCGGGATGGAGAAAACTTAAGAAGGAAGCCGCATTTTTGGGGTAGGAGTTGGGGGCGCGGCCGACCATGGCATCAAAGGTATCTGACCAGTCCACCTCATTGGTTTTGACATCCCAATCCCACCAGCTTGTATCGGTTGATTCCAAGACAAAGCGGAATCGTTCTTCACTTTTTTGTAGGGACTGGGTTTGTTGTTGAAGGCGGCGGAGGGGGCGAATAATGGCCCGAATTACAGTTAAATTCAAGATTACTAACAGGCCCAATGCCAAGGCGGCGATCGCCAGCGTGGAGACTAAACTTTCATTGGCAACATTAATGAAACTTTGTGCGGAAATTGCCATAACTAGCAGTCAGTCCAGCGATTGATTCAGGCTTTGAAAATTGAGGTTAGTGACAAGGGTGGTTTCAAGATTTCGAGTTTTGGGAGTAATAATTGGGGCATAGGTGCGGACCACCAAGCAAATAGTACAATAGCTTGCGTGTAAAATACTATCTGTAAAGCTGAATTTGTAATACCTCCCTGATTCTAGCAAGCTGGACTGGTTCTTGCGCTTTGTAAAAAGATTGGGCAGTGGTTAGTGACATTTTTTAACCAGCCTTTGTTAATTGTTTTCAGTATTCTCAAATAATATCCTCTCTTTTTTTGAACAGGAAAATAACTACGAGGCAAACAAAACCTTGGAACAACAAAATTTCCCAGTTGACCAAAAGATTATTCCAACTAGGGTCGTAAACTAGGGTGGCTTTAAAAGGAGATTCCAATACGGTACCATCGGGAAAAATGACTGGCTCTGGCACTAGACTGTTGATGTCTAATAATGTGCCATAGGCACCGATAGACCAACGGCTGACCATAAACCAAGAAAGATATTGACTCACCCCTTTAATTTGGAACAGTACGCCGGAGAAGATGATTTGGGGCAGTAGCAAAATAGGTAGAGCGGTGTTAGCCTGGGTTTCACTTTTGACCAAGGTAGATACCATTAAGCCTAAGCAAATAGAACTGAAAAGAGTGAGATAACTGGTGATAATTAGCCCCAAACCCCAGGGCAATAGGGGAGGCTGGGGATGGTCGAAGGCAATGAGGATAATCGCCACCATAGCAAGGGTTTGCAAAAGAGCTAATCCTGACCATACTGTTACCTTAGAAGCAATATAGGCAAACAGGTTAAGATTAACTAATCTTTCTCGGCTGTAAATATCATTTTCTTTGACAATTTCTTGGAGAGAACTGGCGAGACCAACCCAGATGGCGGCACAGCTAAATACTAATAGTACGGTCTGAGCTAGGGGCGCAAGTTTGGGATCCGCTTCACTACCCAGAATAAATGGTTCCCTAGTGGCGATCGCCAGATCGATTAATAAAATGCCAATGGGGGCGGTGGCAATGGAAATACCGATATTGACCGGATCCCTAGCCATAATTTGCCAGTATCTTTGGCACAGAATCCAGGTTTGGCGCAGGGGAGATACCCTGGGGGGACTAGGTCTAGGGGCAGCAACAGCGGAATTACTCACCCCCAACCGTTGATCAATGTACTGATGTTGATAGCTAGACCGGCGATAGCGTTGGGCGGCTTTGATCACTGCTGATTGATTATCCAATTGAATATAAACATCAGCAAAATCACCATTATGGAGGTTAAAAAATTGGCAAGCATCGCTAAAAGTGCCGAAATAACACAAATTGCCCCCCTGGCCTAAAAACACCAGGCGATCGCATAGGTTAATGTTGTCGGTGGCATGGGTTACCAACACAATAGTTCGTCCCTGATCCGCTAGCTTCCGTAATAATTGCATCATCTTTTTATCTAGACCAGGATCTAAACCCGATGTCGGTTCATCGAGGAAAAATAATTTCGGATCCACCAGTAATTCCACGCCGATGGATACCCGTTTGAGTTGGCCGCCGCTTAATTTTTTGACCAGAACATGGCGACGTTCCTGCATTTCAATTTGGCCCAAGGTTTTCTCAACAATTTCGTCAATATTCGCATCTTGGGGCAATCTTAATTTAGCCACATACCGCAAAGCTTCCTCTACGGTTAGGGAACTGTGGATAATATCTTTTTGGGGCACGTAACCAATTTGATTACGGTAAAGGTTAAAATTATTTCTCAGATCTTCACCGTTCAAATAAACTGTGCCAGACGTAGTAGGTTCAATACCTAATAAAGTCCGCATAAAAGTCGATTTGCCTGCGCCACTTCCCCCCACTAAAGCTACCAATTGACCTGGTTCAATGGGCAAAGAAATTTGGTTAAGGAGTGTAATTTCTTCGCTCTGACTACCTTGAACAGTGCGGACGATATTGCGGGCATCAAGGCGAATATTATCCCCGGTGTCGGCAATGAATAATTGATCGTTTTGTAATACCAGGGTGTAGGGAACTATTTTGATGATGGCGGCGGTGTTAATCAGAATTTTACCGTTGACTTTAGTGCCATTAACGTAAACACCATTGGTGCTGTAATCGTGTAAAAGATAGGTATTTGGCTCTAAATAATCCAGGACAGCATGTTGGCGGGAAACTGCGGGGGAAAGTAACTGTAAGTTGGCAGTTTCGTCCCGCCCAATAACCACAGATTTTTGCTTTAAATTGATGGATAATAGCGATGTTAAATTGGTAGGGCTAGAGCCATTGGGAGTAAAATATTTAATAGTAATAAGAATATTAATATTTTGTCCAATCTTAATAACATCTCCATTCTGTAATGGGTAGCCAATATCATGAGTGATTAAATGATGATTAATAAATAGCTTGTTACTGCTGGGATTGAGGTGATCGCCGTCACAAATAAAGTAATTACCTTGATCTTCTACTAAAGTAGCTTGACAACGACTAATAATGCTCCAATCAGCAGGGACTATCAGGTCGGCAAATTGGGAATCTCGACCTAAAATATGTTTACTTTTAGTTAATTCAAAAGGGGGTAAGCTTTGACCTTGATTAGTGACAATAATGTATGGTCTATTATTTTGATTCATGACCATTTAAAATTATTGAAAAGTAAAATATTCATAGTTAAGGCTGTAAATTATAGATATTAAATACCATTTCGGGCCACCATGAAAATTTGACTTGCTCTTGGTGAAGCAACATAACGCCAATGCCATGGTTCATAACTTACTCCTTGACTATTGTTAGGAGGAAATGAAAGTTCAAAACCATACTGATTAGCATTTCTAGCTAACCATTGATAAGCAGATGTATTTTCAAAATTTATTTTTAAATCATTTGCTGGATTATCACCATCTCCAATATCTAAAGCATAGCCAGTGTGGTGTTCACTGTGTCCGGGAGGGGCACTAAACCTTGCCGCTGCTTCTTTACCACCTTTTCTTTTAATTTGATTTTGAAATAAAGCATCCTGAGAGGCAATAGAACGAAATCCAGAAATAATAGTCAATCTTACTCCTTGAACTTGAGCATCAGCTTGCATCTTTTTAAAAGCAGTGGCTGCTTCTTGATCTAAAGATTCACTGCGGCCGTAATATTCACCTACTTTTACTAATCTTTGCTGGCTATTTTCAGGAAAAGGATAATGGCCTAAATTAGTTTTAACCGCAATATTGTTGGAAACTTCTCTTGATCCTTGCTGTTGTGCTAGCGGGGGTAATTGTTCATAATCTGGTGGAAGTCCTGGCAATAGGGGGCTAGTCTGGATTTCGGGGACTTCAGTTATTAATGGTTCGAGATTAGTTGGAGTCGGAGTGGGAACCGGAAGAGAGGAAAGCTCTCTATCTTCAAGGGGGGGGGGAGATGAAATTTTTTCTTGATTATGAATGCCACTAGTTTCGTTAATAGATAATTGTTTAGCATTAGGTAGATACCACCAACCATACAACATTCCCACTAACAGAGCGGCAACAAAAAAGTTTACCAATTGAAAGTTATTTTTTAAAAATTTTAGCATTTTCCTCAGAATCAAGTCTAAAAGTTTACTAATTGACTGGCAATCCACCCCGTTGATCCTGAACCATAGTGATAAACTTTATACCAAACATGGCCACCGGAATCAGTACTACTATCTAAGATGTCTAAACCCTCACCTGTATAGCCTTGAGTAATAACGCCATAATCTGTTCCCGGACCAGAGCGAATATTTTTAGATCCAGGAATTCCTCCAATAGTTGCGCTAGCACCGCTGGCCATAGCTTTTGCCTGATTTGCCAAAACTTGAACTCTCTGTCTTTCTGCCGCTAAACGCTGCCTTTCTTGCTTAGCTCGTTCGGCCTCAGCAGCTAGTCTTTGACGTTCTTCTTCTACTCGTTTTTGTTCTAATTCCCTTTGACGTTCTTCTTCTACTCGTTTTTGTTCTAATTCCCTTTGACGTTTTTCATCCTCGGCAATTTTTTGCTCTGCTTCTATTCGTTTTTGCTCTGCTTCCTGTTTTTCTTTTTCAGCTTGAGCCGCCCTAGCTTCAGCTTCTTTAATTTGTTGGGGAATTATAAACCCACCTCCTAAACCAGCAGTGACCACAATAATCCCAATAAGAACAGTTAACAGCGTTGCAATTTTTGATTTTCCATTGTTGTTCGAGTAGTTATTATGAGAGTTACCGACGGGTGTAACAACAGTTTCAGCCGTTTTGGTGGAACTTCTCGTGACTAAAAATTCATTACTAGGTGCAACTCGAACAGTTTCCATTGGAAGTGCTGGCTCAGCCCCAGAACTAATTAAGGAGTGTAGAGCCTGATACATTGCTTCGGCACTGGAATAACGACGACTAGGCTCCATTTCTATGGCTTTATTGATTACTTTAGCCAAGACAGAATCGATTTTAGATACATGACTTTGCCAGTCTAATTGGCCTGTTTGCTGGTCGCTAGAAAATTCAACCGGCAACTTCTTGGTAAGAGTGTAAATAATAGTCAGTCCTAAAGCATAAAGATCGGTGCTGAAAACAGAACGTCCCGAACTTTGTTCAGGAGCCATAAATCCCCTAGTGCCAATAACTACAGAGCTAACAGTGGAACCTGAGCCTAAAGTAACAGCCCCCATAGTTTCCTTAACAGCACCAAAATCAATCAGAACGGGTAAGTGATCACTGTCCCGCAAAATAATATTTTCTGGCTTAATATCTCGATGAATAATTCCTTTGCCATGAATGTATTTAAGGGTAGTTAACAAGGAAGAGAGAATAGTCTTTGCTTGTTCTGAACCAATAGGAGCAATTTCATTCAGGCTAACTCCTTGAATATACTCTTGGACTAAGTAAAATTCATTATCGTTTGAGAAATAGCTATACAGCTTTGGAATTTGACTGTTATGCTCTCCTAAATCTTCTAACACTGAAGCTTCTTTCTCAAACAATTTTTGAATTAGCTCAGTGGAAGTATTACTATTTGCATTGGCTGGTTTAAGACGTTTTATTACCACCAGCTTTTGAGATGGTATCTGAGTATCTTTGGCTAAAAAAGTATCGCCAAATCCTCCTGAACCAAGGGATTTAACAATTTCATAACGGTCGAGTACTTGGACATTCATGTTGTTTGTTTATCTAAAATCAAAAAATTGAAATACTTAAATTCAGCTTTAATTCAATCAATTGAACTGTAAAAAACTTATCTTTCAACTTCAATATGACAATTGTAATTCCCATCTTTTTTGGCTTTCCTTCTTAAAATATCAGCCGCCACATTCCAGTTATGCTTAGAAGCAGCGGTATAGGGCATACCACCACAATAACCACCGACAAAGTACCAGTCATCTTTTTCTGCTGTAGAAACAGAACAACTTCCGCCACCATTACCTCGACAGTTACGGATTGCGGCCTGTCTTGCCTTTTCCATAGTTGAGTAACCAGTGGCCCAACCCCAACCCCTTACTCCCTGGGCGATGGCCGAGTAGCCAGCCAAAGCAGGGGAAGCCACCAAGCAGGTGCCCAATAGGGACAGACCAGAAATAGAAAGGACGTTTTTGGGACTGAAGATAATTTTCATAGCCGTATCGTTGCCTCATACAGACAAACTTATAGGAATATTACCCTAGTTTTACGAAAAGGATCTCATTCCGTCAGGACTTTTTTATTAACTTTCGTTAAAGCCGTTTTCCTTAGGCGATCGCCATGGAGCAAAGGGAAAAATGGAAGAAAATTTATCTGGATTTTGGTAGTACTGTTAAAGTTAATTTCACCAAAATTAGTCAATGGGATAGCATAGTCAGTGCGACAATTCTGTGCTCATTTTCCCTTGGTCTGTCAAAAGACCCTAATTATCCCGACATATTGGAGTGAACTAATGGATATTGTTAAGATCATTTGTGCGATTCTATTGCCGCCTCTGGGGGTTTTCCTGCAAGTGGGTATTGGCAAAGACTTTTGGATTAACCTACTGCTGACCATTTTTGGTTTGTATATCCTCGGTCTTGTCCATGCCATTTGGGTCATTGCCAGGGAACGTTAATTAGTATCAATAAAAACATGGCTAGAGGATCAAGTTTGGTCTACTCCAGCCATGTTTAAGCAGAAATTAATTGCCTAAGATAAAAATAATCATGACCAAATTTTTTGTGGACCGGGGCGGCACCTTTACCGATATTGTTGCCATTACCAAAGATACAAAATTAGCCCAACATTCCGCTAAAGATAGGCGATTTAGCGTATTTACCCTACCCACAAAAGAAACGGTAATTTTATTTAAATTATTATCAGAAAATCCGGAACTTTATGACGATGCAGTTATCCATGGCATCCGAATTATTTTAGGTTTATCTTCCAACGAACCCATCGCCCCAGAAAAAGTTAGCATGGTTAAAATGGGCACCACCGTAGCCACCAATGCGTTGCTGGAACAGAAAGGAGATCCCCTAGTTTTAGTGATGACCCAAGGATTTCGAGACGGGTTGGCGATCGCCTATCAAAATCGGCCGGACATTTTTGCTTTGGAGATTAAAAAGCCTAGCTTGCTCTATGGCCCGGTCATTGAAGCGATGGAAAGAATTAATGCCCAGGGAGAAATTTTACAACCCCTAGATAAGCATAAGATTCACCAGGATTTACAACAGGCCTACGACCAAGGAATTCGCAGTGTGGCGATCGCTTTAATGCATAGTTATCGTTATCCTGACCATGAATTAATCATTGCTGAAATTGCCCAAAACATTGGCTTTACTCAAATTTCCCGCTCCTCTGAAGTTAGCCCCCTAATTAAATACATTTATCGTGGCGACACCACCGTTGTGGATGCCTATCTTTCCCCTTTACTGCGGCGTTACGTTGACCAGGTGCAAGGGCAATTACCAGGAATAACAGTACAGTTTATGCAGTCCCATGGAGGTCTGGTGGATGGTAGTCATTTCCAGGGACGGGATAGCATTCTTTCTGGCCCAGCGGGGGGCATTGTCGGCGCTGTCAAAACTTCCCAGCGGGCAGGCTTTCGCAACATTATTACCTTTGACATGGGGGGCACTTCCACTGACGTAGCCCACTTTAACGGTACCTATGAACGGTTGTGGGAAACGGAAATCGCCGGAGTACGTCTGCGGGTACCTAGCTTAGCCATCCATACAGTGGCGGCAGGGGGCGGTTCCATTTTGCACTTTAACGGGCAAAGATACCAAGTAGGTCCTGATTCTGCGGGGGCCAACCCTGGGCCAGCCTGTTACCGTCGGGGCGGGCCGTTAACAGTAACCGATGCCAATGTCATGGTGGGACGGGTGCAAAAAAGCTATTTTCCCCCTGTATTTGGCCCAGAAGGAAATCAGCCCTTAGATATTGATATTGTTCAGGAAAAATTCATCGATTTAGCAAACCAAATAGCTCGATTCACTGCAACTAAACCTATACCAGAGGAAGTGGCGGATGGCTTTCTGGCGATCGCCGTAGAAAATATGGCCAATGCCATTAAAAAAATCAGTTTGCAACGAGGCTACGACTTGGAAGCTTATACCCTTTGTTGCTTTGGCGGCGCAGGGGGCCAGCTAGTTTGTCGATTGGCTGATCGCTTGGGCATTAGCAAAATTTTTCTTCATCCCTATAGCGGTGTACTATCCGCCTATGGCATGGGTTTGGCGGAGCAACGGGCTTTGCGGGCCATGACCATTGAGCAACCCTTAACGGCGGACAATTTAGAGAGCTTATTCACCAATTATCAAACCCTAGAAACCCAGTTAGCCGAGACTTTTATTAGTAGTCACAACAGCAATAATAAAGCAGAAAATACTAGTAAATCACCGGAAATACGTCGTCAAATTGATTTAAAATACCAGGGCACTGACACCAGTTTAAGTCTTGATTTTTGCCAAGATTTAACCAGTTTAATCGCTCAATTTACAGACCAACATCAACAACGCTACGGTTTTAGTCAAACAGGCACTCCCCTCACCATTGCTGCCATTAGTTTAGAGTATATTCAACCTCTAGATTTACCGCCGGAACCCTGTTTAGCTCCAGTGGTAAAACCGGCCCAAGCTTTAGAAATGGTGAATTTTTATGGCGATCGCCAATGGCATGCCATGCCTGTGTATCAACGTCAGCACCTAGCTCCTCAACAAGTGATTATCGGCCCGGCCATGATTGTGGAAGGTACTGGCACCATCGTTATAGATTCTGGTTGGCAAGCCCAGTTGGGTCAAGCATCCCCAGGGAAACCCCAACCCTGCCATTTGGTGTTGGAAAAAGTAGTTGATAAAATAAAAGATACTTCTCGTTTAATTGATGACAAAGACGAATTTAAAGTAAATGTAAATACTGACAATTATGGAGATAGCAATAGCAATCAAGTCGATCCAGTACGGTTAGAAATATTCAAAAATCTCTATCAATTCATTGCCGAAGAAATGGGCATTGTTTTGCAAAATACTGCTAGCTCAGTCAACATTAAAGAACGGCTCGATTTTTCCTGTGCCATTTTTGATTCCCATGGGGATTTGGTGGCCAATGCACCCCACATTCCTGTCCATTTAGGCTCCATGGGGGAAAGCGTTAAAGCCCTCTGCCGCGATCGCCATCAGCAATTGCAACCGGGGGATGTGTATCTGTCCAATAATCCCTATAACGGTGGCACCCACTTACCGGATGTGACGGTAATAACCCCTCTGTTTGGCTCTGCGGGTAAGGAAATTTTGTTTTACGTTGCTTCCCGGGGCCACCAAGCAGATTTGGGCGGCATTACCCCCGGCTCCATGCCTCCCCACAGTCAAAATATTAACCAAGAAGGCATTTTATTTGACAATGAGTTGTTAGTTAAAGCCGGGGAATTACAAACGGAAGAGATTCGTAATTATTTGCTTAATAGCGTTTATCCCGCTCGCAATCCCGAACAAAATTTAGCTGACTTTTCTGCTCAAATTGCCGCCAATCAACGGGGCATAATGGGTTTAGCAAGCATGGTAGCCCAGTATGGTTTAAACACCGTTCAACAATATATGACCCATGTGCAAAATAACGCGGAACAAGCAGTAACCAAGGCGATCGCCAAGCTGAAATCCGGTCAATTTATTACGGAAATGGATAACGGTATCCGCATTGCGGTAACTATTGCCGTTAATGCTCCCCAAGGCACCGCCATAATCGATTTTTCCGGCACTTCTCCCCAGGGAGATCATAATTTCAATACCCCCAAAGCGGTGGTGCAAGCAGTAGTTTTGTATGTTTTTCGCACCCTGGTGCAGGAACCCATTCCCCTCAATGCCGGTTGTCTTAAACCGTTAAAAATTATTATTCCCCCCGGTTGCCTCCTCGATCCCCAATATCCCGCCGCCGTGGTGGCTGGTAATGTGGAAACTTCCCAGGCGATCGCCGACACGTTATACGGAGCGTTGGGTTGTCTGGCCGCCAGCCAGGGCACCATGAATAACCTCACCTTTGGAGATGGGCAATATCAATACTATGAAACCATTGCAGGAGGCAGTGGCGCTGGGCCTAATTTTGCTGGTTGTGACGCAGTGCAAACCCACATGACTAATTCCCGCTTGACAGATCCGGAAATCTTAGAAGGTCGTTTCCCGGTGTTGTTGGAACAATTCGCCATTCGGCCCCACAGTGGTGGCGCAGGTAAATTTCCCGGTGGCAACGGCATTGTGCGCCAGTTTAAGTTCCTTCAACCTCTATCAGTAGCTATTTTGGCTAATCGGCGGCGGGTGGCACCCTTTGGGTTGGCCGGGGGAGAAGCAGGAGCCGTGGGGGAAAATTGGTTACTGCGTCGTTCTGGGGATAAGGTACGGTTAGATAGTTGCGCCCAGGTGGATGTGGCCCCTGGCGATCGCCTAATGATCAAAACACCGGGGGGCGGAGGTTATGGCCATCGAGATTGAACGTAAATTCCTGGTTAAAGATGACCGCTGGCGGTATTTAGCCCAGGGTTATTTGTACCGTCAAGGTTACATTGCGACCAAGGATTTAACCACGGTTCGAGTCCGTACCATTGGCGATCGGGCCTATCTCACTATTAAGGGTAAAAATACCGGCATGGCCCGTTTGGAATTTGAGTATGAAATTCCCGCAGTGGATGCTAATCAAATTTTGACTGAACTTTGTTCACCGCCCCTGATTGAAAAATATCGTTATTGCCTCGATTACCAAGGAAAAACCTGGGAAGTGGACGAATTTTTGGGGGATAACCAGGGTCTAATTTTGGCGGAAGTAGAATTATCCCAAGCTGACGAAAAAATAAGTTTACCCCCCTGGATTGGGAAAGAAGTCACGGATGATGCTCGCTATTACAACGTCAATTTGACTCAACATCCCTACAAAAATTGGTGACAGCTTAAACGATGAACAAACATAAGATTTTTAAGTTTCTTTTTCTTGTTTGAATCCAAAACATAGCCAACCAAATAATTTAAATGATTTATCAATTTTACCTTTTTTCTTTAGAACGTGTTTGAAAAGCCCCCCTGACCCCCCAAATTTGGGGGGAAACAGACGCAAAGTCCCCCAGTATTGAGGGATTTAGGGGGCAAAACAAGACTTTACAAACAGGCTCTTATTTTATCCTCCCTGCATTGACCAAAAAATGATAGCTTACTGAATATGGCTAGTTATGGAAACTTGTAAACTTTTTAGATAGAAGGAATGTTGACTCATGTTCAAAAATGGTTATTTACTAATGGAAATTTTTTCTGCCACTTTTTTTTGGTTATCTGCGACCATTTCTGCCGAAACTGACTTTAATTCCTTTTGGCAACAATTCAAAACTGCAGTGGTTAACAGTGACAAATCCACCGTTGCCAGATTGACAAGATTTCCCCTTTCGATGCCATTTGGAATAGAAAGCATAAAAACAGAAACTGAATTTTTGCAAGGTTACGACGATATTTTGAATATGGAAGCCGATGCGAAGAGATGTTTTCAAACGACTAAACCGAAGCAAGAGGGAAAGGGTTATGCTATTTATTGCACCTTTAAACAGCTACCTGAATCAAGCGAAAATCGTCCGATTAAATATTATTTTGCAAGGACAAAAACGGGTTGGAAATTTGAGGGTATAGATAATATCAACGAGTAAAATATATTTGCAATCGCACCGCCCCCCAGAAATCTGAGATTCGCTCAGAAATTTTTCAATCGCAGATTAAAGTTGCCGGAGAAGAGATTGATTCACGGTAAAGTGTACGAAATTAGCTTGGATTTTCATGATAGGGATTTATGACGGTACTGACTAATTCTTCTTCTGTCCCCCAACTTAATCGCTGTTTAGGATTAATTCAGGTCACCACCCAGGCGATCGCCGTTGTAGGGCCAACCATAACCGCTGTGATCAACATTCCCCAGGTCTATCTCAGTTCCGGGAACAGTAGTTGGCTCACTTACCTGATTGCTTGTCTTTGTATTTTGTTAGTGTCCCAAGTGCTGATTACCTTTGCCAGGCAGGAAGCGGGGACAGCGGGCTTAGCCACCTATGTTTTGCAGGGTTTGGGGATAACTTTTGCACAGTTAACGGGCTGGTTACTCTTACTGGCCTATGGCGGCTTTGGCATACTACTGCTGGCCATGGCCAGTCAAAGTTTTGCAATTCTAATGGGGATGGCCGGACCCAAACTGCCTCTGTGGTTTTTTGTTGTGGTTTTGGGAGGATTAATTTGGTGGCTAGTGTCACGGGATGTGCGAGTATCCAATGGGATGATGTTGGTGTTAGAAAGTGTTTCAATTATTATAATTTTCTGGTTATGTAGTGTTATTTTATTCCACCATAGTATTAAATTTGATTTGTCAGAATTTCAGCTCACCAGCGCCACAGGCAACCAAGTACGTTCGGGCTTAATGATTGCTTTTTTGAGTTTTGTGGGATTTGAAAGTGCAGCTACCCTAGGACGTGAATCTCTCCATCCCCTCAAAGATATTCCCAAAGCTCTACGCATTGCTACTTTGCTGCCAGGGGCACTGTTTTTGGTTTGGGCTTATGTTTTAGGACTAGGTTTTAAAGCGGCTCCCAGTAATATTCTCAACTCAGCCAGTCCGCTTGTTAGTCTCGGCGATTTTTTACAAATTCCGACGGCGGCGGTGGTAATTAGTTTTAGCGCCTCTGTTTGTTTTTTGAGTGCAAGTTTAGGGGCATTTAGTGCTCTGGCTAGGGTTGGTTTAAGTTTAGGAAAAGAAAAAATTCTTCCTCCATTCAGCACTAAAATTCATCCTGCTTTCCACACTCCGGTGGGCTCCTTAACTTTAGGGTTAGGGATTTGTATTTTGGGTACTTTGGTTCTGCTAGCAATGGGGTTAAAACCCGATGATATTAACGATGTTTGTGGTACTTTTGGGACTTTAGCATTGCTATTGGTCTATGGTCTTGTTTCCATTTCCCTACTGCGGGATCACTATCGCCGTGGTATCCTTTCTCGTTCTATTTTAATCCTTGGTAGTGTGACAATTCTACTATTAGCAACTGCTACTATTGCTTTTTTAAGTGGGTTAAATCAAGGGGATTTGCTCAATACAGTGTTGATTTTCTTCGTTCTAATAGTTCTAGGCATTGGAATAATTGCTCGCCAAGGGGCTGACCGTTCCTGACAGTCGAGAACTAAGACAAAAATTACTGGGGGTTAGGTAGGCGATCGCCAAATTAGAAATATTGCTCCGAAACTGACCACATTATCCACTGCGAAGAGTTCTAGCTATCCTTTACTGATAAGAAACTGGGAGAAAATTGTCCTTCTTTTGTAACAAACTATATCAACCTACAACCTTATACCTAAGTATAGGGAATATATTGTAGTAGAGACAGAGAAGAAATGGGAGGGTGAGCATTATGTTAACCGTCAGCGAGGTCGCTCGCAAACTGGGATTAAATCCGCAGACTCTCTATTTCTACGAACGCATAGGAGTAGTCGATCATCCCCAGCGCAACCAATCTGGTTATCGGGTTTATCAAGAGAAAGATTTGGCGATCCTGAGTTTCATTCGTCATGCCAAGGATTTGGGGTTCAGTCTGGAGGAGATTGCCGACATTCTCCACTTACAAAGTCAACAATCCCTCACTTGCGACGAAATTTATCATAAGCTCACGAGCAAAATCCTTCAGCTCGAAAGTGGAATCAAAGAAATGGAAAAAATGAAGGATGATCTATCCAAAATTCTCAGTCTTTGCTGTCAAAGAATTAGTAATGGAGGTAAACACGGTAATTGCTGTTTGTTAAATGAGCAGTTGACTTAGGTATTCTGAGTGATTGAACTTTTATCTACTTTGCTGGCTACTTTGTCAAAAATGCCACAAAAAACACTATTTTCTGGGGATTAAAACCAGAAAGGGAGGGTTTGTCATGTCTTCTAATTCGTCAAGTAAGTTAGGGGATCAACAAAATGTAGGCATCCTCTACAATCTCTATAGTCAAGGGCAAGGAAAATCGGATAAACAAGGAAGTAAACCTACCCTAAGTAAATCAACTCTTCCATCTAGCCTTGAACTAACAACTCCAACCTTAACTCTGGGCCAACGAGGTGGGAGTGTATCTGCTAACGCTGCCTCTAATTTGGCGGCGATCACTCAAATTTCGTCCCAAGGTAAACGGGGCGGTGGTTTGCCAGTCGATAAGGGTGGTGGTGGGCCTCCGGCCGATAAAGGTGGTGGCGGGCCGCCAGATGGCAAAGGCCACGGCGAAGAATCAGTCGGTAATAACCTGTCCTTCCCTGTCATTTTTCCCTCCGGAGTTACGCCTTTAGCTCTACGGGGGGCCATGAATAGCCTAACCCTAACGGATCCGTATTTTGTACCCGGCACCCGTGATGATTATTACTGGTTTGCCCAAAAAAATGAAGGCAACACTTGGCAAGCTTATAACGAACAAGCAACAGGGGCGATCGCCATCGACAAAGTTGACGTGGGGGATGCCCTAGAGTCCGCCAGGATTGAGCTAGGTCAGTTTGTCCGAATCGAGTTGGCTTTATTTAAAGATATTGGGGATCCTCTTATCTCCGATGATGGGCAACTCGCCTACCATATGGAACAAATTGATGGTCAAGGCAAGACCGAAGTTCAGGGCACTCGCTATACAGCAGCATCGTTGCAACAGACTTTTGCTAGTGCCGATGATGCCTTTACCCAACTGGGGGATAGTGGTCTTCCCATCTATCGCAGTGACTTAGCCACCGTCTATGCACCGTCCCAGGTGATGAACCTAACCATTCAAAAATTTGAACATGATCCGGTTACAGGACTGGACTGGAACGGGGACCAATGGGTTGGCCTTGGCATTGGTACCAAAGACTACGCTGCTAGCACAGCATTTGGTTCAGAATTAGCCGTATCAGGTAAGGTTATTTCCGGCGTCTCGGGTAAACCGTTCAAATTCACTGATGCAGGAAACTATCGTATTACCTTTGAAATTGAAGAGGGGGCTTCGATTTTCTTGGATGCGGGGACTGAACGTTACAACGTCGCAGGCGCCAGGGTTATGGAGATTGTTCCCGATGGCTCCAACCATAATGGTTTGATCTATCTCGATATTGCGGTGCCCTCTTCTGTATCAGGTACTGAGGAAGTTGTCTTGGGAACCCAGGACGTCTTTAAAACCCAATTTGTTGAATTGGCACCCGTCAGTTAGCTTTAAATCCCTCCCAGGGAGCAAGTAAGTTTTCTTTCCCTTCCTCAGCCAAGGGTAGAGCTATCCGTTGGAAGATTAACAAAAATCTGCTTGCGGATAGCTTTTGATCGGCGCAAATTTACGAAAGGGTTCCAGCAGGGGTTTTGTCCAGCGCCCCCCGACGGACAGTTAAATTTAGGAGCTGAATTGCCAGTGCTTTTCCTACTCTCTGAACGTACAATTCAACTTGATTTAACAGTCTTTAACCAACGCCAAGAAACGGCATTAATTAGTAATCCCAGCAGAAATAGAAATATCATTAAAAATATTTGGTACCAAACAATCGTTTCTAAGCTAAGATCAGCAATCAAATGCCCTAAGTTAAGCACTGAATATACTACAGTTAAGCCAAAATGAACCTGACGTACTTTGCGGGACTGACTAAAAGAAATAACGATAACAGCAAATAGTGGCAGTATAAAAAAGATTAACATCAGCCAGAAAATTGGAGAAACATCGGACATAGTTTGCCCATGGAACTCCGCCACACTCAAATCATGAAAAAGGGGCATTAACCCCAAATCAGTATGAAACAGCATTGCCAACAAAAACACTGTCCAGAGGTTAACAATACGATGACTGTAATCCATAGTATTTCCTCTAAAAAAATGAGAGTGGTCTAAATTTTGTCCAAAGGGGAGAATTAAAGTGAAAAGCGTTCAAAAAAAGAACAGCAAAATCAGAAGTAGCAGCTCGCCAATCTTGGATAGGGCGTTGCCATTTTTTAGTGATGTTATTTATAGTTAAATATAACTTATAGTTAAATATAATAGCTCAAAAACAGAGTCTTCGTCATCAAATCCTAGAGCAGACCCTATTACAACTGTCCCCAAAAATCCCTTGCTGAAGTGCTCCATTAGATTTTAAATGTACACAATCACTCAGATTACGGCAGTTATGAGGAGAAGATATGGGCAAAACTTATCAGATTCAAAACACACACCGTTGCAGCAAAAAGAAAAAAGGCTGCGGGATAGGTTTATAGTCCATCAAACCAAATACGGAGTTATCATTAATTTTCTTAAAAGAGTCATTAATAGGTAAATAATCATAAATCATAGTGGCGGTAACTACACCACGGCTTTCCATCATTCGCAAACGTGCTTGGCTAACTTCAGTTTTTAAAAAACTAGTGAACCAACGCAGTCCTGGGGCAATCCATGGATAACGATTGATACGAAAATTTAGGGAGAGTGCCATCACAGTTGGATCTGGTCTGAGCTTGAAAATTTCTCCCTGGGTATTTTGAAATAACAAAGGATGAACTGTTTCCGCATCAATAAACTCCTTGCCGTACCAACAGATCATCTCTAATATGCCGTCCATCGGATGATTAGTGGAAATTCCCTTGCCCTGCCAACGCCCGGTCATAAAAGTGAGATCCACAGGTTCCAAGGAATCATAAAAAGACAATGCCTCGGCAGTAGTCATTGCGGAAGCTGACAAGAGAGATTGCAAATCAGTTTTAGCCATCGTGGAGAAGCCATGGGCTCGAAAAGATATTGTGCCAAGTTTAGTCTGGGCGGTGACCTATGGCATGGCGGGAAGAAGAATTGATCGAGAGAAAGGCGGAAAGTCTTAGGCAACCAATGCCCCAATTCTACAAGCTAACAACCGAAGCCATCAATCAATTAATCACCACCGATTTACCTGAGTCTACCCATAGGCTCTGGATTTGTGGACTCGTTTCCTTTGGCGATCGCCGAATTGTTAGGGATAAAAACGCCCCTACTAATTTTGGGGGCCTGCCATTTTCAGTAGCATCGGAGGCAATAGGGGAGTGTCAAACCAGGATAGTTTAGTTTTTAAAAAATTACCTTTTAAACAATTATCGATGGAGGTTAACGGGCAAAATGTTGATACAGTCGAACGGAGACTTTTTCTAATTCGATCCAGATAAAAATTAGGGCACTGAAGCCAACACAAACCCACAGTTCGTTGGCAGGTAAATAATGGGTTCCAAAAAATGCCCGCAGCGGTTCAACATAAATCAATAACAGTTGTAATAAAGAGGTAACGACCACAGCCACCAGCAAAAAAGGATTGGAAAAAAGGTTCATTTCAACGGTCAAACTGGTCAAAGAACGAATGGCGAGGGCATGACCCATCTGGGCTAAGCAGAGGGTGGTAAATACCATGGTTTTCCAGCGATTGGGGGAAAGTCCGCCCTCTAAATGGTTGGGGGTATAGTTGTAGGCCCACACCATCAGCACAATGGTCACAATGGCCAATATCAAACCTTGACGAACCATATAAGAACCTAAACCCCGGGCAAATATGCTTTCCTGGGGGTCTTTGGGGGACTGTTGCATAACACTTGCTTTGCCTGGTTCCACCGCCAGAGCTAGAGCGGGAACTCCATCAGTAACCAAGTTCATCCAAAGAATTTGCAAGGGAGAGAGGGGGACGCCGCCCAACCCCATTAAAGGAGCGGCGGCAATTGTTAAAACTTCGCCAATATTACTGCCCAGGATATAGCGAATAAAACGACGGATATTAGTGTAAACGACACGACCTTCTTCCACCGCTGAGACGATGGTGGCAAAGTTATCGTCCAATAAAATCATGTCACTGGCTTCTTTACTGACGTCAGTCCCTGTAATGCCCATAGCTACCCCAATGTCGGCTTGCTTTAACGCCGGGGCATCATTGACTCCATCCCCTGTCATAGCAACAACTTCGTGTTGTTTGCGGAGGGTTTGGACGATTTTTAATTTATGTTCGGGGGAAACCCTGGCATAGACACTGACCGTATGGACAATTTCTGCTAGTTCGGTTTCACTGCAATTGTCTAAATCCCGACTGGTAACAACCCTTGCCCCCGGTTCCGCAATGCCTAAATCAAGGGCGATCGCCTGGGCGGTGAGGGGATGATCCCCGGTAATCATCACTGGTCGAATCCCGGCAGCCCGACATTTGGCCACGGCATCTCGCACTTCTGGACGGGGAGCATCTAACATTCCCACTAGTCCCAACCAGGTTAATTCCTGTTCGGCAATGTCATCATTGATGTCGCTTGGTAACGTTGTCCAAAGTTTGCTGGCAAAGCCTAGGACCCGTAAACCGCGCCCAGCTAGTTGATTGTTTTGTTCTAAAATGGAATTGCGCTGTTCTTCGGTAATGGCCAATATTTCGGTTCCCACTTGAATATGGGTACAGCGTTCTAGAATCAATTCAGAGGAACCTTTCACAAACATCACATAACCGTCGGGGGTGTTGATTTTTCCCTGTTCATCTTGAAAGATGACCCCCATGCGTTTCCGTTCTGAGGAAAAGGGAAATTCCATAACCCGGGGAAAACGTTGTTCCTGTTCATGTTTGAACATATTCGCTTTACCGGCTAAGGCTAATAGGGCCCCCTCGGTGGGATCACCTAGAATTGCCCATTCCCCATTTTCCTTTTGTAAAACGGCATCGTTACATAGTACACAGGCCATTAATAGTCTTTCGATTTCAGGGATATTTTCAATGGCAACATTTTCCCCTGCAGAAGTTTGGAATTGTCCGACGGGGTTGTAGCCTTCCCCGGTAATGCCCAAACGATGGCGATCGCTGATTACAGATTGCACTACCATCTTATTTTGAGTCAAGGTGCCCGTTTTATCAGAGCAGATGGTGGTTACGGAGCCAAGGGTTTCCACCGCACTCAGTTGACGAATCAGCGCATTGCGTTTGGCCATGCGTTGGGTCCCCAAAGCTAAGGTGACGGTAATTACAGCGGGTAGTCCTTCGGGAACCACGGCAACAGCCATACTAAGAGATACTTCAACCAACTGCATAAACAAATCTGGTTTGAAGAGCGTTCCCCCCACAACGACGATCGCCACCAAGATCAAAGAACCGCCAACTAGTACATTGCCTAATTGGGTCATGCGCTTTTGGAGGGGAGTGGGTTCCGGTTCTACAGATTGCAGGGCTGAAGCAATTTTTCCCAATTCCGTTTTCATGCCCGTGGCAGTCACTATCACTGTGCCCCGTCCCTGGACAACTTCTGTGCCGGAGTAAACTAAATTTAGGCGATCGCCCAAGGCACTATCGGCGGGTAGCAACACATCTCCCTGTTTCATTACCGCTTCCGCTTCCCCCGTTAAAGCGGCTTCACGAATTTGGAGATTAGCTCCTTCTAAAATGCGACCGTCAGCGGGAACTTTAACCCCTGCTTCTAGAAGAATAAGGTCTCCCGGTACTAACTCCGTTGATTCCACTTCGGTGGTTGTGCCCCCCCGAATGACCCGCACCCTGGATGTAGATAAGTCTTTGAGGGCCGCCAGAGCTTTTTCCGCTCCCCGTTCCTGCACATACCCCAAAATACCATTCAGTAATACAACGGTAAAAATAGCAACTGCATCTTTAGGAAAAATAAATTTACCCAATTGTTGGGCTTGATAAATATCAATTGCGGCCGAAATCACTGCAACAGCGATCAGCAACAACAACATAATGTTTGTAAACTGATCAACTAAAATGTTCCAGGAAGTTCTCCCCCCCGTTTCTATCAACTCGTTTTTTCCATAAACTTGCAAATTTTCAGCCACCTGTTGCTGGCTTAATCCTTGTTGGCGATCGCCATGTAAGTCACTGACGACTTGATCTGCGGAAAGAGTATGCCAGGCAATCAAAGGTTGACCCTGAAACGGAGTAGATGAAGGCATAGAGTTTAGGAAAGTAGCAACAATTTTTCATCTTAATCGAAAATGATCCTAAATTTAAATTGACCATTCCATAATTGTTCTTTTAGATCAGTAAGGAATGATCATAAAAGCCAAAAGCTGATATATTAAATCGCCTTATTTAAGGTATTAAAAAACAGGATTTAACTTATTCTTGAAAAAGACTCCTAATGAACTCGATAAAAACAGAGTCAGAATAGTGACAATTTTAAAACCCCGTGTTATCATTGCTGTTTAAGTAGAGCAAGTCGGCCTAATCCAACAGGGTTGGAGCGGAGGAACCAAATCTTGGGGCGTATTTCGGGTAAATCATTAAGGTTTTCCGAAAAGGACATCTCTCAGTCCTAGCCCGTCAGCTAACTTCGTCGGCATTGAGGGAAGATTGTATCTCGACAGATTTCATCTGGCTGGATTCAGTGTTCTTGATTGGTACTGCTCCCTACATTTCGTACCAAATCTTGATGGATAGGCATTTTATATGAACCTAGCTACTTTTGCTGTCGCGGCACAAGTGGGCTGGAAAAAACTAAAGCCCATTTTTGTACGGGATGTGATTTTGTTTCCTGCCCTGGGCTTTTTGGGGTTAATTACACTCTGGTGGGTAATTGCAACCTTCCGCAGTGAATTAATGCCCACTCCCCTGGAAGCTCTTACCACCAATTGGCAATATATTATTAATCCCTTTTATCAAAAGGGACCAGGAGATTTAGGAATTGGCTGGTTACTGTTAGCTAGCTTACGAAGGGTTTGTTTAGGGTTTTTGTTAGGGGCCATAGTTGCAATTCCTTTAGGATTTTTAATTGGTCTATCGAGGAGTGCCATGCTCATTTTTAACCCCATTATCCAAATTTTGCGACCCGTTTCTCCCCTGGCTTGGTTGCCCATCGCCTTAGCCATGTTTGGTGTGGCAGAACCATCGGCAATCTTTGTAATTTTTATTACTTCTCTGTGGTCAACTATCATTAATACAGCCTTGGGGGTTGCCAGTGTTCCCAAAGATTATTTAGATGTGGCGGCGGTATTAGAAATGCCCCAACATCGGCAGATCTTCAAAATCATTTTACCGGCAAGTTTACCCTATATTTTCACAGGCCTAAGGCTAAGTTTAGGTATTGCCTGGCTAGTCATCGTAGCGGTAGAAATGCTTACCGGCGGGGTAGGAATCGGTTTCTTTCTTTGGGATGAATGGAACCGTTTAAACCTTAGCTCTGTGTTTTTAGCCGTAATTGTGATTGGTTTAACGGGTTTAGTTTTAGATTATTGCATCGGCCGTTTGCAGATTTGGGTAACCCACCGTCCTATTAAACCGGGAATCTGATCTTTATAACCATTAAATAGGTTTTTAATTAGGGCTTAGTTCGTTTAAGCACATAGTTATCTTAGTTTTAATTTATGTGCTTTCGTGCAAATTTATTGATTACCTGTGTTGGTTATTTGTTACTATGTTTTCTCGCCGTAATTTTCTCACCGGTTTAGCGTCCAGTTCAGCTATTGTAGGTCTTTCTGCCTGTGCAGTGAATAGTAGTCGTAATCCCAGTCAATTAACGGAAGCGGCTCTAGCTGTCGAACCGATTATTGATCCCAAAACCCTAGAAAAACCAAACTTAACTATCGGCTATGTCCCGGTTAATGATTGTGCCCCCTTTGCCATTGCTTGGGAAAAAGGATTGTTTCGCAAATATGGTTTAAACGTCAAACTTAGCCGAGAATCTAGTTGGGCAAATTCCCGTGACGGGTTAATTTTTGGACGGTTAGACGCATCCCCAGTGGTATCGGGGGCAATCACCAATGCCCGCACTGGGGCTGAAGGGGCAAGGGTTGCTCCTCTCTGTGGTGCCATGACTATTCATCGCCACGGTAATGCCATGACTATGAATAGGGCGATGTGGGATTTTGGCCTACGACCTTGGCAGGAATATAAGGGAGATTTACAACGTTTCGGCAAAGATTTAAGGGCTTATTTTAATCAAATTTCTGTACATAACCGTGTTTGGGCTGTGGTATTGAGTTCTTCAATTTATGAATATTTTGCACGTTATTTAATTTCAGCCATTGGGATTAATCTGGTGGAAGAATTGCGGGTATTAATAATTCCGCCGCCCCAGATGGTCAATAATATGAGAATTGGCTCAACCCAAGCTTATATGGTGGCTGAACCTTGGAATACGAGGGCTATTACAGGCAATGAAGGCATCGGTTTTACCTTTGTCCAGGGACGACAAATTTGGAATGGCCACCCCGATCGCATTTTGGCTGTAATGGAGTCTTTTATTGAGGAAAATCCGAAAACCTATCGTTCTTTAGTCAAAGCAATGATTGAAGCTTGTCAATATTGCAGTAAGCCAGAAAATCGCCCTGAAGTGGCTAAACTAATTGCCCAACGTTCCTTCACTGGGGTTCCACCTAAATTAACCGAACCTGGCATTGTTGGTAATTACAATTATGGTGGTTTTGATGATCAAAAAAGAATGGTGGATAGCATTGAAACAACTTTATTTTTTGATATGCCCCCTGATGTAGCGAAGGCAGAAAATGATCATTCCACCTTTCTTTGGCAATCGGAAAGTTTATGGTTAATGACCCAAGCAGCCCGTTGGCAACAAATTCCTGAAATTCCTCCCGATGCGGAGGCGATCGCCAAGCAGGCTTGGAGAACGGATCTATACCGGGAAATTGCCGGAGAAATGGCCATTGCCTGTCCAACGGAAGACTATTACGTTACTCCGGGAAAAGCTTTTATCGATAACAAGCCTTTTGACCCTAGTGATTTGGTTGGTTATGTTAACAGTTTTGAAATTCGAGCTAATACCACTAAATCTTTTTATTTTTCCTAACAGTAAAACAATGACTCAAGCCAACATATTACCTAATTCCCACCAATTAACTATGACTAATGATTTCCTTGTTGTTGAAAACCTCGTTAAATCTTACCCCAAAGCAGACGGAACCGCATCCACCATTTTAGAAAATGTCAATTTGACCATTGGTCCAAAAGAATATATTGCCGTTATTGGTCACTCTGGCTGTGGTAAATCTACCCTTTTGAAAATCATTGCAGGATTAGAGAAAGCCACATCAGGAATAGCTTGCTTAGAAGGTAAATTAATTCGTAAACCAGGGGCGGAACGGATGATGGTTTTTCAAAATTATTCTTTGTTGCCTTGGTTGACCGTGAGAGAAAATATACGTTTAGCCGTTGATGAAGTTTGTAAAAAAGCCAATCGGACCGAAAAAATTAGTATTGTCAATGAACACATTGCCATGGTTAATCTGACCGCCGCCGCCGATAAATATCCCGATGAAATTTCCGGAGGTATGAAACAACGGGTAGGCATTGCTAGAGCCTTAGCCACTCGCCCGAAAATGTTATTAATGGATGAACCTTTTGGGGCTTTAGATGCGCTAACTAAACAAAAATTACAACAGGAAGTTTTAAAAATTTGGGAAGCCCATCGTCAAGCAGTAATGATGATTACCCATGATGTAGATGAAGCGATTTATATGGCGGATCGTATTGTGTTAATGACTAATGGCCCCAATGCAACAATTGGGGAAATTTTATCGGTTCCCTTTGCCCACCCTCGCGATCGCCATGCCATGCGAGAAACCCAAGAATATTACGATTTAAGGAATCATGCTTTAGATTTTCTGGAGCGATATTTTACCCATCATTAGCGTTTATTAACAGAATCAGAACTATGCCAAGGGGCAAAAATGGGTAATAAGGCTAGACCTGGAAATGAAATCACAAAACTCAGGAAGAAAAAGAGAGGCCAACCTGTATTTTTGGCGATTGCCCCGGCGGGGGAAACCAAAATACCTTGGCTAAAGGCATACAGACTAGATAAGAGAGCGTATTGCGTTGCGGAATACTCTCGATTGCAAAGACTCATAAAAAATCCAAGAAATGCCGCTGTTCCCAAACCAGCGCAAAAATTTTCAATATTGATAGTCAACACCATAAATGGATAGTTATAACCCAAATTGGCTAGGGCTAAATAGGCTAAGTTACTGATAGCTTGAAAACCGCCAAAAATCCAGAGAGATCGATTAATACCCATTTTGCTCAAAAAAGCTCCCCCCGTTAGGGTGCCCACAATGGTTGCCAATAGACCCATGCCCCCTTTTATGGCACCAATATCTGTTTGGCTAAATCCGGTTTGAAGAAGAAAGGGCGTGGACATGGTGTTAGCTACCGCATCGCCCAATTTGTATAGGACAATGAAAACAAGGATCATCGCCCCTCGTTGGACACCTTTGCGGTGAAAAAAGTCGAGGAATGGTTCCACCACAGCGGCTTTAAGACTGGTGGGAATTTGTGGCGGAGAAACGGGTTCCGGGGCAAAGAACACCGCCATCATGCCGATCGCCATTAAAGCCGACATGAAAAAATAAACTTGATTCCAGGGAATATAATCCGCCAAAATTAGGGCTAAAGACCCCGTCACCAACAGGGCCGCCCGATAACCTAGCACAAAAATTGCTACCCCAGCACCCATTTCCGGCTCTTCCAACACATCAGTACGATAAGCGTCCGCCGCAATATCCTGGGTGGCACTAAACAAGGCAATCACAATGGCGTTGATGGCCAGTAGGTTTAAAGCCGAGCGGGGATTCTGCAATCCCATCATGGCGATTGCCACTAGAAGAGCTACTTGGGAAATTAATAACCAACCTCGTCTCCGGCCCAAGAAAGGTGGCACAATACTGTCTAATAGGGGCGACCAGAGAAATTTGAGCGTATAGGGCAAACTCACCAGCGTAATATAGTATAGTTTACAGTACCCTATCATTATTGCTGGAATCAGTTTTTCCCCAACTATCTAGTGAGGTTACATATAATTAGAGAATACTTTGTCATTTTTGACAAGCTTATCACTTTGATAATTAAGCTAATCACTCCAATGATTTTAATTGTTATCTCTTAGAAGAGTAATGCTGAATACGATAATGAACCCTGGCATTACCGAAAGATAGTTTCCCCTGTTTATTAAATTAATAAATAAAAATCACCTATTTCCTTTTTCAACATCATTAAGATTTCTAAACCAACCCTTACGCCAGAAAAATAAAAGCATCATTCCTCCTACCGTCAACATTACTATCCAAATCACAGGATAACCCCAGTACCAATTTAACTCTGGCATATTCCAAGGGGATTTATCAGGGTTAAAATTCATGCCATAAATTCCAGCAATAAAGGTTAGCGGAATGAAAATACTAGAAATTACCGTTAATGTTTTCATGATTTCATTCATTCGATTACTAACAGAGGAAAGATAAATATCTGTTAGGTTAGATGCTAAATCTCGATAAGTTTCTATCATATCCAAGATTTGAATTGTGTGGTCATAACAATCCCGTAAAAATACTCGCACCTCATCAGAAATTAAATCACTGCCATCCCGAAGTAAAGAATTAATTGCATCCCGTTGGGGCCAAATAGCCCGTCTCATAATTAATAAATCCTGTTGTAATTGATGAATCTTGGCCAATGATTTATTCGTTGGATGAGAAATAATTTCACTTTGTAAACCCTGAACCATTTCACCATAAACTTCCATCACAGGAAAAAAGCCATCGATAATAGCATCAATTAAAGCATAAAATAAATAATCAGCATTCTTTTGTCGAATTGCCCCTTTTTTAGTGCGAATTCTTTCCCTAACGGAAAATAAACAATCATATTTTGGTTCTTCTTGGATGGTCAACAAATAATGTTTGCCCAAAATAAAACTAATTTGTTCACTGATAAAAGTTTGAGATGATTGATCCAGGGTTACCATCCGAGAAATAAAAATTAAATGGTTTTCATATTCAACTACTTTCGGACGTTGGGGAACGTTAACAATATCCTCTAAAGCAACAGGATGAAGTTTAAATACCTCACCTAATTGTTCCCAAGTTGTGTGATTCCCCAAGCCGTCAATGTTAATCCAGGATACGGATTCAGTATCAACATAAGCTTCACAATCCAGGGGATTTTTTAACTCTATTTTTGTGGCTTGATTTTGATTGTAATCAATTAAAATTATTCTCGGTGGAGGGGCATTGGGGGAAAGATTTAATGTTCCAGGAATACTTTCTGGTGAATTAAAATAATTGAAATGGGAAACAAGATTAGATTGTCGAAACTGAGGCTTGTTGGGCATATTCTTAGAAAAATCTTTACAATCTTACTGTTTTATTAAATTATGATGATAATCAATGGATAAATTTGACCAAATAAAAATGCCAGATTACACAATAAATTTCATCATTAATAATGAATAACCAAAGGAGTGCTTATTTCCGACCAATTAAATAACCATTTTGCATGATCAACCGCTAGATTAATGCAACCATGACTAACTGGTGTGCCAAATTTGTTATGCCAATAGGCTCCATGAATTGCGTAACCGCCGCTGTAATATTGGGCATAGGGAACATCGTCAATATCATAATCGGCTCCTCTCATCCGATCAATGCGTCGTTTGCTTTGAATGGTAAATATACCTGGAATTGTTGGGGTACCCTTCTTCCCCGTGGAAATAATAATGGCATAGACTGGTTTGTTTCCTTCCCAAGCAATCAAACGTTGTGTGGAGAGATTAACTTCAATCCAACGTTCTTCAGACTTTTTGAGAATAGCCATTTTTTGATTGAGAGTATCCTGATAGGTCTGGGCAGAAACCATAGGAATAAATGGATCAACTCCAATCAGTTGAGTTAGGCATATTCCCGCAATCATTAATCCAATTCCCCAATATCGAACAAGGGGCCATAACATGAGTAATAATCCTACTACTGATGCGTCTTGCTTCCATTCTAAGTCAATTTTTATAACATTGGCTGAAAAGTAAAAATAAATAAATTAACTTTTTGTAAATTGCAGTATCTACGGTCGCAACCTTTGGAAATTTCCTAAAATTAACTTCATAATACTGCCTTAGCCCCTAGTAAGATTTCTATTTCTCACTAATGATTAATCACTTCATAGACTTTTTATTAATCTAAGAAATCTTTGCCATCTAGAATAAAATGAGGAAGAAGGACTGGGAGAATACTTCTCTTTCACACAGGGTTTTCTGAATCAGCTCAAGTCCGTCCCCGGACAATTTATTGCCTGCTCAATGAAAATTTGTAGGAGATTGACATGGTTCCCCACCATGGTGTCCACTGCCATAAAAAGTTGTCGCCGCAATGGAGCCCGTTCCGCACTGGTCGGGGATGGGTTTGTCCAGCTTTGAGGGTTTTGGTCGAGGCCATAATGTTCTTCTTCCATAGGTAGAAAATATTGCACATCGGCAGCCATCGGCAACAGCGGTATAATCTAGCTTGCTTCTTGGTGCATGTTTATGTCTGCTAAATCCCCTTTGTTATTGTTAGTTGATGGTCATTCCCTGGCATTCCGGGCTTACTATGCCTTTGGTTTGTCAAAAAAAGGCCCTCTGCGAACAACGGCCGGCATTCCCACCAGTGTATGTTTTGGATTTTTAAATTCCCTCATGCAGGTGATGGAGTCCCAAAAACCAGCGGCGATCGCCATTGCATTTGACCGTCGGGAACCCACTTTTCGCCATGAGGCCGATGGAGCTTACAAATCAAACCGCCAGGAAACTCCAGAAGATTTTGCCGAAGATTTAAGCTATCTCCAGCAATTGTTGGAGGCTCTCAATTTACAAACCATCACCTATGCGGGCTATGAAGCCGATGACATTTTGGGCACTCTAGCTTGCCAGGGTAGTGACGCGGGTTATCAAGTTAAAATTCTCAGCGGCGATCGGGATCTATTTCAATTGGTCAGCCCAGAAAAAAATATTTCTGTTCTGTATTTAACCCGTAATCCCTTTTCTAGTAATACCGGCTATGACGAATTAGATTGGCAGGGAGTGGTGGACAAAATGGGGGTAACTCCAGCCCAAATTGTTGATTTTAAAGCTCTGTGCGGCGATAAATCTGATTGCATTCCCGGTATTAATGGCATTGGTGAAAAAACAGCCATTAAGCTTTTAGCTGAGTATGAAACCTTGGAGAAAGTGTATGAAAATCTAGCGCAAATTAAAGGGGCATTGAAAACCAGGTTAGACAACGGCAAAGATGATGCGATGCATTCTCAAATGCTAGCCCGCATTGTGGTGGATGTGCCCCTACCAGTGACATGGGAAGATTTGCAATTAACAGGATTTTCCACCGATCGCCTGGTGCCCCTGTTGGAAAAATTGGAACTCCGAACTTTTATTGACAAAATTCAAGCTTTCCACCGCAACTTTAGTGATAATCAGAGCCCAGTACCAATGGGCAATGAAGCTGACAATGGAGAACCAAAGAAAACGGTTAAGGCAAAAAAAAGCAAAGAAAAAGTTAATCCAGACGATTCTCAGCAATTATCATTGTTTGATGGCGTGCCTGTGGTTAACCAAGAAGATGGTTTAATCACTATTCAGCTACCAGAACAAATTCAGCCCCAAATTATCACCACCATTGCCCAACTCGAAGCTTTAGTTGAGGAATTAAAAAAACATACTGATGCTGACTTTCCCGTTGCTTGGGACACGGAAACCGACAGCTTAGATCCTCTGGTGGCAAACTTAGTAGGTATTGGTTGTGCCTGGGGTCAAGAACCTAATCAAGTGGCCTATATTCCCCTAAAACATCATCAAGGAGAACAGCTATCTCTCGGCATAATTAAAGATCTTTTAGGGGAAATTCTGGGAAATGCTATTTATCCCAAAGTCTTACAAAATGCCAAGTTTGATCGACGAGTTTTGGCCCACCATGGTATTGAGTTAGGAGGCGTAGTGTTAGACACCATGCTGGCCAGTTACGTTCTTCAACCGGAAGAAACCCATAATTTAACCGATCTTTGCCGTCGCTATAACCTTGGCTTAGTGGCCTTGAGTTATAAAGATTTAGGCTTAAAAAAAGACCAGACCATTGCTGATTTACCCCTGGAAACAGCGGGGCAATATTGCGGATTAGATTGCTATGCCACCTATTTGTTAGCGTCAAAATTACAAAAAGAATTAGATCAATATCCTGAACTCAAAGAAATTCTTAAGGAGATCGAACAGCCTTTAGAAAAGATTTTAGCAGCGATGGAAGACCGGGGCATTCGCATTGATTGTGATTACTTACAAACTCTGTCCCAACAATTGGCCGAAAATTTACTTACCATTGAAACAGCAGCCTATGAAGCGGCAGGGGAAAGTTTTAATCTCAGTTCTCCTAAACAATTGGGTACTATTTTATTCGATAAATTAGGCTTAGACCGGAAAAAATCTCGCAAAACAAAAACGGGCTATTCCACTGACCACGCCACCTTGGAGAAACTTCAAGGAGACCACCCCATTATTGATGCGATTCTGGAACATCGTACTTTGGCAAAATTAAAATCTACCTATGTGGATGCTTTGCCGGAATTAGTTAATGGCCAAACCCAGCGCATTCACACGGATTTTAACCAAGCTGTCACTTCCACTGGACGGTTATCTTCTTCCAATCCTAATTTGCAAAATATTCCCATTCGTTCGGATTTTTCCCGACAAATTCGGCGAGCTTTTTTACCCCAAAAAGATTGGCTTTTGGTGTCGGCGGATTACTCCCAAATTGAGTTACGCATCCTCGCCCACCTTTCCCAAGAACCGGTATTACTACAGGCCTACGGCGATCGCCAGGATGTCCATGGGGTGACCGCTAAATTACTTTTCGGCAAAGAAGATATTACCCCGGCGGAAAGAAATCTCGGTAAAACGATTAATTTTGGCGTTATTTATGGCATGGGTGCCCAGCGCTTTGCCAGGGAAACGGGGATTTCCGCTGTGGAAGGGAGGGAATTTATTGACCGTTACCACCGCACCTATGCCCAAGTCTTTGATTACTTGGAAACTATGAAGCTAGAGGCGATCGCCAAGGGTTATGTCACCACCATTGTGGGGCGGCGGCGTTACTTTAATTTCGTTACCGAAGCTCTAAGGCAACTAAGGGGAAAGACCGTGACAGAGCTAGATTTGGTGGACGTAAAAATGAATTATAACGATGCCCAACTGCTGCGGTCAGCAGCCAATGCCCCCATCCAAGGTTCCAGCGCCGATATTATTAAAATTGCCATGGTTAAGCTGGCTAAGCTATTGGAAAGTTATCAAACCCGGATGTTATTGCAAGTACACGATGAACTGATTTTTGAAATGCCTCCGGAGGAATGGGAAGAGCTAGCTCCCCTAATCCAAAACACCATGGAGCAAGCCCTTACCTTATCGGTTCCGTTGGTGGTGGAAATGCACCGGGGTAGTAATTGGATGGAAGCGAAGTAGTTTTGTGACAAACTTTCAGCAACAACTTAATTATTCTTAAAAATTCTCCATTGCCCAAGGTAATACGAGGATCAAAAACTGGTGTGATAATAACGACACTAGGTTTAAGCACAAGACCAAATTTGTCTCGGATCTAGCCCCTTGCCTTGAGAACAAAGAATAGTAACTACGGCTGTTGATCTATGTCCCAAAATTTTTTTGCCAATTTACCAAAGGCTAGGCTTTTGGCCCGTTTAAACGATGGTTGGTTGGGCAAAGCTGTACTGGCTTTAGCCCTGGTTTTATTGATGGCTTTTCCCACCTGGGCTCTGTTAAACAACGCTATTAAAAGTAGCCTGTTGCTCGACTCCCAAATGAATGTTTACTACGCCAAATCCCTAGACCGCTACACAGGGGAATTTAGGGCTAAACACCCCATTATTCTCGGTTTATTCAGTAATGAGGGGGGAGATTTTTATCTGTATATGCCGGGTAAAACTACGCCGATCCAGGCCCCGCCAGTGCCGGTGCAATACCAAGTGGTCAAAGGAGTTTCCCATAGTTCCATGGCTATCTACGCCATTCTTCAGCCTTATTTTGCCACTGCCGACAATGCTCCCGCCGCTGGGGATGGTTGGAAAGCAGAATTGACAGCCTACCGAGCTGAACAGGCCAACACCCTGGCCCAGGCGGATCAGTTGGGACTAGAACCAGATGCTTTGACAGCGGTGAAAGAAATTTTGACCAATAACATTAGCTTTATTGACGAAACCTTGGCCGCTGGAGTGATCGATCGCCAAAAGATTAACGCTTGGATTAAAGAAGTGGTGCCCCATTTCACCACCACCATCGCCACCGCCGCCACCTACCAAGTGGACCATTGGATGGAAGTTATGGCGGAATGGAAAAAAATGATCGGTGAGCAGTGGGACCAAACCTTTGGGGTGACCAATACCCTTTACGTTACCCGCACCAACAATATTTTATTTACTTTGATGGCCCAATTCTTTGGCAAGGAAGCCATCAACGATCGCCTATTACTATTTGAAACCACGGAATTCACCACCAAACCGGACACCATGTTGTCCCTGCTGACCCGCATTGTGAAAGACCGGGAATTGGGTCTAGCTTTCTTTGACGATTATTTCCTCATGGATGTGGAATTGCTCAGCACCGGGGCCCGGGAGGCGATCGCCAGGCAGGACGGAGCCAGAGTACCCATGGCCGCGTCCCAAGGTTCCTATGCTGTGGGGCCAGCCCATGCCCGTATCCGTGCCTACGACGAAGCCAATGGCATTACTCCCATGTTGCCCCCCCTAGCTCCCTTCCATTCCCAGGAATGGCCCTGGCGTACCGTGGCCAGTGAAGGGGAAGGCCCAGAAACTTTACAGGAAGCTTTAGACCAAAAGTAGCGTCCTGATTAATTCCAACTGATAAGTTTAGGAGCACCTCGATTAATTGCCTAATTGCGAAAAATGACCCCGACATAAAGGGTTATTCTCAACAGGCACCCCTATTTTCGAGGTGCTTCACAGGATTTATTTTTTATATCTCTCTTCTATCAGTGTAGGTGGAAAGGTAAAATAATTGGAGCAATAATAAGGTCTCCTAAAGCCATTACTGCCTTCTTCAATTTGTCAAATCAGCAATGGAAGTTTC
>NZ_CP019225.1:3045098-3132986 GCF_010222815.1 Synechocystis sp. CACIAM 05
CGTTTTAGTTCCATTACGGAATTCTAATACTTTGGGGTTGCTTATCCCAATCGCAGCAAGCTGCGGGGTATGCGCAACCCATTTTCAGAGCAATGTTTTCTCCCAGTTCTGTTAGAATGCCCCCAATCTTCGTCCCAAATGTTCCGATGACCTATGTTAACTGGCAGGCCCTGGCCGCAATCTCTGAGTTACAGCCCTATTTTGCCGAAGATTTTGCCGGCTTTCAGCAACAAATTGAACAACATTTGCCCGGATTAGCGACGATCGCCCCTGAAGAATTGGACAATTTAGCGGTTTTGCGGGTGCTGGAAATTTGCAATGGTTGTTTGCAATGGGCTTTCCGTCGCCAGGATGAACATTGTTTATCGGTGGAACAAACTCGGGAATGTATGCAAACGGTAATTGGTTTTATTAAAGTCAAAAAAATCACCTGTCCCAGTGGCAAAATCATTACTTTTACCCCGCCGATTGAACAATTAATGGAGGAGACAACCCAGCTTTATCGTCAAGCTTTTAAACAAAATAATCAAACCGCTAAACAGGAATATTACGCCTATTCCAGTGCCCAATTTATTGCCTATGGTGGCGATCGCCTCAACCAAGCCCAAGACCTAGTGGAACAAGAATTCAGTCCTCTACTTACACCCCATTTTGTCCTGCGGGGGAAAAATTATATTGCTCCCTATCTACAAGCCATTACCCCCTAGGTAGTTCTCCAGTGTGCACAAGCTTCACCGTGGAGTGAGTATTGCCGGTTACCAGGCTTACAACCCATTATGTTGAAACAGATTCAGGGCATTCCTCAACTTCCTTGGCGATCGCTGTCCCAATTCACAGCAGAAGATCGGGGTCGAGCAAAAACACCGTCAACTTTTCCGACTTTTCCTCCACTACCATCACATGGCTGGCTGATTGGAGAGTGTCATTTTGGCGATAAGAATCGGGCAATTGACGAATTTGTTGGGGCAACACATCCAGCAACGTGGGGGCATTATTAACCAAGAGACAAAATTCTTCCCCGCTCCGATTTTTAGTCAAGATGAAATACCGTTTTGTTGACGCCGTTGGAGGTTGAGATACACCAAAAAAGCGACGATATAGGTCCACCATGGTGACAGAACGATTTTCTAAGTTCACCAATCCGGTGGCTGACAGACCACTCCCGTGAGCAGGGCTATGGGGCAAAATCTTTACCACTAGGGCAATGGGTAGGGCCAAGTTAAGTTTTCCCACAGCAAAAAGGAGAAACTTTTCCGGTCGAACCGAGGGCTGACTGGCCTGAACAGAGGCATCAACAGAGGAAGAATGAAGCGCCATATTGGGGAAATAAGGAAAATGATAACTGTTAATTAACTGCTGACCGATAACAGGCCAGTGGCCAGAAGCTCTTGCACCGCTCCGAGGAACTGTTGCTCAATATAGGGCTTGGTGAAATAGGCGTTGGCCCCCAAGGTCTTGGCTAACTGTCGGTGTTTTTCACTGCCCCGGGAAGTGAGCATGGCCACGGGAATTTTGAGTAGATCTGGATTGCGTCGCCGTTGCCCAAGGAACTCAAAGCCATTAAGGTTAGGCATTTCCACATCACAAATAATCAAATCCACCTCCCCGGCTTGGGCCAGGGTCTTCAGGGCCTCCTGCCCATCCTTAGCCTGCATCACCCGGTAACCAGACCTTTCCAGGGTGAAAGCCAGGGTACGCCGTAGGGCCGCCGAATCATCCACCACCAAAATCGTTTTTGCCCTCCGCCCTGGAGTGGGAAGAGGTTCCCCTCCTCCATCGGCCATGGCCAAATTGTCTGTTCCCTTTTGCCAGTGCCATTCCAACAGCAACGCCCCATTCACCACCGGGATCAGGGTGCCATCTGCCAGGATAGTAGCCCCATAAAGGTAGGAAGGGGCCGGTAGCAGAGACGAAAAGGGTTTAATTACCAACTCCTGTTCCGTCACCAAACGGTTCACTTCCAGAGCGTAATATTGCTGACCGAGCCGCAGTAGCACCAGGGGTAAATGCCAATTATCTGGTTGGGGTACCGTGGTCAACAACTTACTAGTTTGTTGCTCCGACAAAGGACAGTGATAGGGCAGTAATTGGGTCAAGGAATAAATCGGGATAGTCAACTCTTGCCAATGGAGAAAGCGTTGTCCTCCACTGGTTTTGATCTGTGTCGCCGTCGGTACCATCAACTCCGCGACACTATCAGAAGGAATGGCGATCGCTGTTGGAGCCCCCTGGTTTTGCCCCACCAAACACACCAGCAACTTAGCAATGGTGAGGGTCAGGGGTAACCGCAAGGAAAACACCGTCCCCCGCCCAGGGCGAGAAGACACCACAATGGTTCCCTTCAGCGCCTGCAACTGTTGCCGCACCACATCCAGTCCCACACCCCGGCCCGACAGCTCGCTCACCTGGTCCGCCGTAGAAAAGTTCGGCTCAAAAATCAAATTATCAATCTGCTCCGTTGTTAACCGTTGCCCCTGCTCCTCGGTAACCAGACCCCGTTCCACCGCCCGCCGCAGAATCTTTTCCCGGTTCAGTCCGCCTCCATCATCCCGCATTTCAATGATGGTCTGATTGCCTTGGTGATAGGCATGGACCTCAATGGTCCCCATGGCCGGTTTCCCCATGGCCAACCGGGTCCCCTCATCCTCAATACCATGATCAAATGCATTACGGAGTAGATGGAGCAAGGGGTCATACAGTTTTTCCAAGGCCAAACGGTCCACCAACACCCCCGTGCCATGGAGCTTAATCTGCACCAGCTTATTAAACTTACTGGCCATATCCCTGAGCAGCCGAGGAAAACGTTGCAAAATTTCCCCCAGGGGCAACATCCGGGCCCACATCAGCTCATCCCGCAGGGAAAATAGCATCTGCTTTTGGGCATCCACTGTTTGATTGGCCGCCCTGGAAAATAGCACCACATCATCCACGGCCTCCTCCAACTGCATCATTTCTTCCAAAATTTCCTGCAACTGGGCCGATAGGGTGCCATAGGAATCCATTTCCAAGGCATCGAAGTTATGCTCTAGCCATCCCTGGGACCTTGGCTGGGCCCGTAACATCGCTTCCCCCTCCGGCCGGATTGCCAACTGGTCCGCCAACTGCCTCAGCTTCAGCGCCATGGTCTGGAAGGTGCCAAAACGTTGCCCCAGGGCCCCCACCGCCGTTTGTAATTGCTGATTTTGTAAAGACAGGCTATTGCGATTAATGGCCAATTCCCCCACCCAATTATTCATCCGCTCCAACCGTTGAAAATCCACCCGGATGGAAAGATTAGCTGGATTTTGCTCCCTGGGCATGGCCCGCCGTTCGTGGGTGCGTTCCACGGGAGGAGCCGGAGCTACCACTGCCTCTACTTCAGCCTGGGGAATGGTCGCTGGGGTCGTTGCTAAGGGGGGCAAGGAATCAAAGGCTTCCTCTACCGCCTGCACCAGAGATAACGTTTCTAGGGAAGCATCGACAAAATCTACCTCAGCCACGGGAGAAAGGGATTCTTTCCCCAGTTCATCGGCGGTCAACCCGCCAAAAACATCCTCCAGGGAAGGAGGAGATTCCACCGTTTCAGCCTCTACGGTGGTTTGTTCTAGGATTGGGGGCACTTGCTGCTCGGGCTGAGATTGCCATGGCCCAGTCATTGGTGTAGTGGGGGGAGAAGGTTCTTCCTCTAGCTCATCTTCGTCATCCCCAAAAAATAGATCCCCCAGGACTCGAGCCGGAGCCGAAGTTGGTTGGGGCCGGGATTCTGCCGGAGCAGCAAGCCTTTGACCCAGGGCCAAAAGTTCGGCACTTGCTTCCCCTCCCCGTTGGCGATCGCCATTTTCCAACACTTGCTGAGTAGCAACTTGCCAGTCTGCCAAAGCCTGATTAGCAATAGTAGAGACTTGTTCTGGGTTGGCTTCCAGGGCCTGATGCACCGCCGCACAAATCCCCTGGAACCCTGGCAAATTCAAAATTTCCGCTAGCCCCAGGAAAATTTCCGTTTGACTGGTCAGGGCTTCCCGCAGGGCTTCCGGGCCCCGTTGCCGAGCTTCTGCCACCGCCGCCATGCCCCCGGCAATGTCCACCTCGAATATGGACGCCACCACATCTACCCCCAAATCAGCAGAGCTGGGTAGAAACTGTTCCCCCGCTGCCAAATGGGCTCCCAACCGTTGCTCTAGATTTAGGATCGGCCCCTGGGCGCTCTGCCAGGCCGTTTCTGGATCATAGTACCCCTGGTCGATTTGTTGCTCCAAGGGATTCCGCAGGCAGTCAAACCCTTGCAACAACAGGGTTTCCATCGTTTGGTCTAGGACTACCTCTTCACTATAGAGCGCCTTGAAAATGTCCTCTAGTCGGTGGGCAATATGTTTAATTGTTTCCAACCCCACACTGGCCGCTCCCCCCTTGAGGGAATGGGCCGCCCGCATAATGCCATGGACCACCGCCGCTGAGCGGTCTTGACCAATGGTCAACAATCCCGTTTCGATTTCCTGTAGCAGTGTTGGCGCTTCTTCAATGAAAAATCGATAGGCCGGTTCTTCTAAATTCACCCGTTCTGGCCCCAGACTGGGCTGGCGATCGCTAGCGGGAATCGCCCCTTCCCCTGGCTGAAAGGTTATCTCCGTCGGTGTTTCCTCCCATGCCGCAAAGACGTTTTCCTCCGCTGTGCTAATGGCCGTAGGAATGTCCCCCAGCTCCGGAAAGTCCATACCCCAAAATTCTTCCCCCACTTCCCCACTGCCAAACACTTCCTCCAACCCCGCCATGGCGGCTAAATCCCGTTCCCCTTGCCCCCGCACCAATGCCAACAACGCTTCACTCGGTTCCCCTCCCCGTTGGCGATCGCCTTTT
Organism: Synechocystis sp. CACIAM 05; assembly: GCF_010222815.1. GTDB lineage: Bacteria > Cyanobacteriota > Cyanobacteriia > Cyanobacteriales > Microcystaceae > Synechocystis. Next base: position 3,049,932 of record NZ_CP019225.1, read on the forward strand.
TCCAGCACCTGCCCACAGCTATGTTGCCAATTTTCCACCGCCACTACTGCTAATTCCCCGACAGACAACCCAGGATTATCCAAGCCCTGCGCCACCAGATCTGTAATTTCCTTAAATCCAGGCAAATTGAGAATCTCCGCCAGCCCGGCAAAAATTTCCGTCTGGGCCGCCAGGGTTCCCCGCAACCTTTCTTCGTCATCCCCAGCCAACGCTTCGCCAATCTCTGCCAACCCTTGGGCAACGTCCACCTCAAACAGGGATGCCACAATGTCCACCCCCAAGTCAGCAGAGCTGGGCAGAAACTGTTCCCCCGCCGCCAGATGTTCCCCCAACTGCTCCTCAATGGCCGCAATCACCGGCAACCCCTGCGCCAAAACTTCAGTATGCTCCAACTGCCCCGTTTCAATCTGGGTGGTGAGGGCTTGTTTCAGATAATCGAACCCTTCCAAGAGCATTCCTTCCAACCTGTCATCCACCACCACCGCATCGCTATAGAGCGCCTTGAAAATGTCCTCCAGCCGGTGAGCTAATTCTTCAATGGCCGGTAACTGCACACTGGCCGCCCCGCCCTTAATGGAATGGGCCGCCCGCATAATGCCATGGATCTGGGCTGGTGTCCTCTCTCCCCGCAACTCCAACAGCCCCATTTCAATCACACTGAGCAATTCCGGTGCTTCTTCAATGAAAAACTGGTAGGCGTGGTCACGAATGTCGGAGTTGAGCATGGGGACAAAGGGGAAATTAAGGGTTAGATAGGAGGGTTTCAGCTAGTTGGTGCCAATATTGCTGGTTCGTTTCCAATTGTTGGTGATGGCCATTCAGTTGCTGGTTGCTTTCCTTGATACTGCCGGTCAATTCCCTCGCCTGGGACTGGATCGTCACAATTAAAGCCTCCATGGCCGCCGTTGCTTCCGCCGATTGGGCCGCTAAACTCCGCACTTCGTCTGCAATTACCGAAAAGCCCCGGCCCTCCTCCCCAGCCCGGGCCGCTTCAATGGACGCCTTCAGGGCCAACAGATGGGTCTGGGCCGCAAATTGTCGAATCAAATTAATTGCTTTGGCAATTTCCTGGGTGGAACTATCCAACTTTTCCAGTTGTTCCCCCGTGGTGGCCATGGTAGCCCTCACACTACGCATGGTTTGCAGACTCTCCGCTTGTCCCTGGCTAATCTGCCCAGACAGCATGGCCGTCTGGTCCTTGGGGGGTTGGTATTCGCTTGCAATGGTGGACATATTGATTGAATGTCGGTTATGGGTTTAGTTATACATTTGGTCAGATCACTGCACTTTGAACTGTTTAACCGCCTCTTGCAATGACTGGGCCACTGCCAACAGTTCCTTAAAGGTGGCAGATACCCCACTCGCTTCACTGGAGTTTTTATCCGCAATCTGGGCCACCAGAGCCATGGTCTGGGTTACCGATTCACTGGTTTGGGACTGCTCAATGGCCGCAGAGGTGATCGCTTCCACCAAGCCACTAATCTGGGCACTCACCGCCGTAATTTGGTTCAAGCTCCGCCTGGTTTCTTCTACCAATTTGGTTCCCACCACTACCTGTTCGGTGCCCGCTTCCATGGCATTCACTACTTCATTCGTTTCCGCCTGAATTGTCGCCACCAATTGGGCAATTTCTGCCGTTGCTTCCGCTGATTGCCGTGCCAGGGAACGTACTTCATCGGCTACCACCGCAAATCCCCGTCCTTCTTCACCAGCATGGGCGGCTTCAATGGCAGCATTTAGGGCTAGGAGGTTGGTTTGGTCAGCAAAGCTGCCAATTAAGTTCACCACTTTGGAGATCTTTTGGGATGATTCCCCCAATCGCTTCACCTGTTTGGCGGTGGCGGCCACCGTTTCCCGAATTGCGACAATGCCATCCACGGTGCGGTTCATGGCATCTTCCCCTTGGTCCACCGTTTGGGTCGCCCGTTGTACTGCTGATTCTGCTTGGGCAGCATTTTCTGCCACTGCTTGAATGGACTTGTTCATGGCCTGAAGCCGCTCCAGGGCCTCTGCCACATCCAAGGCCTGGCGATTGGCTTGCTCGGCTAGTTGCCGCACTGCCACTTCGTTGGTGTCGGTGGTCTCAGTAAATTGACTAGCAGCGGTTTGTACTTGGGTTACAATGCGCCGCAGACTTTCAATAGTTGCGTTGTAGGAGTCGGCGATCGTGCCAATTTCGTCCTCGGTCACGTGGGCTCGGATGGTCAAGTCCCCTCGACTGACAGGGTCTACCTCCATCAGCAGTTCCAAGGCCCGCTTTTGCATTTTTTCACGCATTTGTCGTTGTTCTACTTCGGCGATTTTCTGTTGGGCTAAGAGGTCGGAGCGTTCTAAAGCTAGTCCCACCTGCACAGTCAATTGGCCAAATAAATCAATTTCATTCTGGTGCCAGTCCCTCGGCCCGGAGCACTGGTGGGCGATGAGTAGTCCCAGCAGATTGCCTTTGTAGTTGATGGGGGCGACAAGGTTGGCTTTGACTTCAAAGGGTTTGAGCTGGCCAATGTGGCAGGGGGTCAGGCCGGCGTTGTAAATATCTCGGGTGGCTTGGATACGTCCAGAACGGTATTTTTCCACATAACTATCAGCAAAGCAGGGGTCGGCAATGGTGGCCCCCAAAGCTTTGGGATATCCTTCTGCTACCGATTCCACAATCACTGTGCCGGCCCAGGTGGCATCGAACCGATAGACAATGACCCGGTCTGCTTTGAGCGCCAGACGAATTTCTTGGGCGGCGATGTCAAAAACCTGCTCGCTGTTGATGGCAGCGGAAATTTTCAGGGTCAATTCTTTAAGGATTTGGGCTTGCTGGGCGCTTTCATTCCTTTCCTGGATCAGGTTGGCCCGGTCCAGGGTGGTTTGTAGTTCTTCGGTCAACTGCTGAAGAAACTGTCTTTCCCTCATTTCCCACTGGTGAGGACGTTGGCAATGGTGGGCCATGAGCAGGCCGAGGGGGTAGTTATCCCGGTGTAGAGGTACGGTCAAGCTCGCTTTGACTTGATGTTGCTCTAACCATTGGCGATGGGGGTTACTGATACTGGCACCGCTGGTGTCATTGATGGCAACGATCTGGGAAGGCATATCTTCCTGGCCCCAGGGATGGGGATCTTTGCTGTCAATTAAACCTTGGGTGGTTAAGTCCAAAGCTTGCACTACCATGGCTTCCGGCTGATAACGGGGATGGTAGTAAAACACTAGTCGCTCACAACCAAACAAAGCCCTGGCTTGGTCGAGGTTCTTCTGAATTACGCCTTGAATTTCGTCAATGTCGGAAAGGTTGGCCCGGGATAGTTCGGTCAGCAGTTCTGCTTGTTTAAGGGATAAATCCTGCTGGTGACGCAATTTCTCCACCTGGGCACTGAGAGCATCAATGGTTTGGTCGGCGATCGCCAGTTCATCACCGGCCACGGCTAGAGGTTGGTCGAGGTTCCGGTGGGAATGCTTAGCTTTCAAGGCCAGGGCGGTTTGAGCTTTGGTATTTTCCCCCACCATCCAGTAGGCAACGAAGGCAGCCCCCACCGCGGTCACCAATAGCCCAATCAGAATTTGGTCACGGATTTGCTTAGTGGTGAAGTCCTTCACCTGTTGTTCCGTTGGGGGCACTGGAAGCCTGTCCACACTGCTGAGATTGAGCCCTCCAATCACCCCAGCGGGGATCAAACCAATTAACAGGGCTATCAACACAGCTTTATTGCGGAGGGAAAGTCCTCCACTTTGGGTAGGTGCCTGGGTTGAGGCAGACATCGGACTCAAATTATCCGGGTCGGCGATCGCCATGAGGGGAGCCAGGGGTTGCATGGGGGGTAACTCCACCTTGGGCAAATTGATCGGGGGCGGCGGGGTCAACTCTACGGCCGATTGGGTCAGTGCGGCCAGGGCATCGGTGTCAATGGCGGGGTTGGGGTTAGGGGAAACATCCTCCACGGCGGTATTTTCTGCTATAAAAGCCTCTGCCATGAACTCAGCCCCATCTATCCCCGGTTCCTCGGCCAAATTTTCCAAGGAAACCAATGTTTTTGCTTGTGTATCTGCCTGGATTCCACGGTCTGTCTCATCCCCGTTGATGTCAGTTTCCTTGCCATCGCTAAACCAATCCAGGGCATCCCCTACCTCACTTTTATCCTCTCCATCGACGGTGGCAAAAGAAGCGCTGGTTTCCGACGATTCGTCCTGGGCAGCGGCCGTGTCCGTCAACCCAGTAAAAAGAGCGCCATCAAGGGTCTCGCCATTGGCGACGGATTGGGCAGTGTCAGGACGGCGATCGGAGGAAGGATTTTGGGTCATGGTTAAAACTTACCAGTTAGGCAACATGGGTAGGGCAGGGTGGACATCAGTACCTCAAGCACGGTAATGGCCCTTGGGTGGAGGTCTACCCTAAAGTCAAGGCGAGAAACACAAGCACTAAGAAGAAAACCGTAGTTGCTCCAGTCCTAGTTAGCTTGCCGATGGAGCGAGAATTCCAGTCAAAAGTGTAGAAAATTTAGCCAATAATTAGCAAACTGATGGGTTGATTAGTTTAATAAATTCAATAAAAATCAATAAAAGTTAACTGGAGGCAGCCTGGGGAGTAGTCATCAGACGACCCACAATAGCTTGGGCATCCAATACCACATACATTACCCCTGGAGGGCTAACCCAAAATCCCCGCACGTAGGGCGCAAGGTCTGAACCAATGCTGGCGGCAGGGGGAGATTGAATTTGATCCGTTTCACACCAGGTAATGTCCTTTACCTCTGTGACCACCAGTCCCAACATCTGGTTGCGTTGACCCGGCGATCGCCTTCGTTGACTGGGATCAAGGTCGAAGGGGACGCCTCCATTTAAAATGATAACCCGATAGTTGGTACGGGAACCAGATTGGAGGTGCCAAGGGGTTAGCCCTAAAAAAGCGCCAAAATCAATCACCCAGAGCACGTCTCCCCGCCAATTATGAACCCCCATGGTCCAGGAAGGCATGTGGGGAATGGGGGTGATTTGTCCCAGGGGCACCGTCAGAATCTCCGTTAACTGAAACAGAGGCAAAATTAAGTTGGTGTCTGGTTCGAGGGTAAATTGCAAAAACTGCTGGCGGGGGACTTGGATATCACCCAGCATGGTATCAGAGGAAAAGGTGTTGGCTGGCAAAACAGTTGCTCCTAAAAACCGTCCCAGGGGGGACCGGAAAAATCAATCAGCTTTAGTAACAGCTAATTCGTCCATCGGCTCGGGCATTGGTTAGCCGGAAAAAATTAACCGGAAAGCATGGGGGATATAAAGTTCAGATAAATTGCTTGATTACCGTGTTGAACTCCTCTTGGTCAATGGGTTTAGTAATATAGGCGTCCGCCCCTTGGCGTTTGCCCCAAAATTTATCCATATCCGTGGCCTTAGTGGAACAGAGGATGATTGGAATACTTTTAGTCCGGTCTTTGTCTTTCAATTCTCGACAAATTTCAAAACCACTGCGCCCCGGCAGCACAATATCTAAAATAATTACGTCCGGCACTGCCTGGGAAAGTTTTTCCAGGGCTTCTTCTCCACTGATGGCGGTGGTGACGTTAATGCCTAGTTTCTGACAAAAATCACTGATAATTGAACGTTCTGTAGAGGAATCGTCAATAACAAGTGCGCTGCCCATAATGTTGCCTCAGTGCTTAATTAGTCGAAAAGTGAACGGTAAATAGTAAACAGTCATAGATCCTAAACCAAACCGCAAAAGTATTGGCCTGGAATCAAGGGAGATTCCACAATTTTCCGGGGCCTCCTTGGGTCAAGTTATTCCGCTGGCAGCGATGCCTGGTCATGGAGATGTTTTTTAATAGTCTGCAAAACCATGTCCGGGTTGACGGGCTTACTTAAAAAATCTGTGGAGCCGACCATTTTGGCCCGCACTCGGTCAACAATGCCATCATTGCCGGTGAGGATGACAATGGGAGTACTTTTGAAGATGGACAATTTACGCAATTGCCCACAAATTTCGTAGCCATTGGCGTTGGGCATGACCAAATCGAGGAAAATCAAATCCGGCTTCCGGGCCAGAAGAATGGCGATCGCCCGTAGGGGATCATTGATTCCTACAAACCGATAATTGGCTGTAGTAAGAATTTTTTCCATGGTTTGGCAGATCAAAGGACTGTCATCCACACAGGCGATCAGGGGACCACTGGGCACATCAGGCTGGGCCACCACGCCCCTCACTGGGGGCGCAATGGGCGGGGGCAAATCGGGAATTTTAATCAATTCCACCAACCCCAACTGTAGATAGGGCAACAAAGAAGTGGTCACACTCAGCACATCTCGCTTCATCCGCACCGACAAGTCCCGGAGGGACTGATTACCATCCAGCAACTGTTTGAGGGTTTGGTACACCTGGGGAGTGGTGCGTTGCTGTAACTGTTCCGCCTGACGAATGATAGGGGCCGCATTGGGGGAGCGGTCTGCAATCTTGGCCCCCTGCCATTTGCTCCATAACTGCTGGGATTCCGCAATCATCTGATCCGCGTCAATCAGCACCAGCCTAGTGGAAAGCAAATTATCCTGGCGTAGATCACAGGCCACTTCCATGGATTGGGTGATGTCAAACAGCACTTCCACCACCGTGGCCCGAATCAGCCGAGCGGCCTGCTCCCTGGTAACTTTCTGCTGAGCTACCCAGTGGCAGAGCAGTTGATATTCCCAGCAAATTTGTAAATCTTGGGGATCAATGCTGGCCAAATCGGTTTGCACCGAGGCCAGGTTGGCGGCAATGGGGGGCAGATAGGAAGCAATTTGTCGGCGCCAACGGCGGACGGAGTGAATCCCCCCGGTGGCATACATGATCCGACCCATGTAGAGATAAAAAGACCATTTCTCCCCCGTTGCACTGGAGAGGATTAGTTGGCCGCTAAAACGGGGTTGCTTCAGTCCATCAAAGAAACTGGCCTGCCTGGAGGCAGTAAATTCCTGAATTGGAACTGAGTGGGAGGAGGGGGTGGGAGCTGTCATTTAATCAAAGGAAGAGGCAGGTCAACAGCAGGAGGGGGGCATATCTATAGCTTGCCCTGAAAGGGGTATGGGTCACCAAAGTACGCAAGAAAACTTCATCGACCTCACCGAGGGGACTTTGGCAAAAGCTTTTGTATTAACCATTATCGCACAAGATTAAATAGGATTACCAGGATTGATCCCCGCCATCAACGGTGTAAATGCGGTACAAAAAGGAGACAGTTACTAAGGCAAACTTCTCCAGCCACCATGCTCCCTACTCTCCCCCATCTGCACTACCAAGTGGCGATGCCAACACCCCAGACCCACTACTTCACCGTGGATTTGCATATTCAAGGTTTCACTGCTTCTGTACTAGAACTGAAATTTCCCGTCTGGACACCAGGGTCCTATCTGGTAAGGGAATATGAGCGCCATTTGCAGGACTTCCAAGCTCAAGGTCTCAGCAACGGCGAATATTTAGAGCACCAAAAGTTGGGTAAGGCCCATTGGGCCATTGCCTGTGGAGAGGAAGAAAATATTGCCATTTCCTATCGCATTTATGCCGATGAATTAACCGTAAGAACCAATCATTTGGATTATAGTCATGGTTTCTTCACCGGGGCAGCATTGTTTTTCTACTTGCCAGGACATACCCACAGGCCTCTAACCTTGACCGTTGTTCCCCCCCAACCGGCTTGGGCGATCGCCACGGCCCTGCCCTGTAAGGCAACGAATTCAACTACGGGAGCCAAAACTTTCTATGCCCAGGACTTTGACATGTTGGTGGATAGCCCGGTGGAAGTGGGGATTCATCGGGATTACGCCTTTGAAACCCAGGGTAAGGAGCACCACTTTGTGGTTTGGGGTGAAAGTAATTTGAATGCGGAACAGTTAGTTAAAGATACGAAAAAAATCATCGCCGTTGAAGCAGAACTATTCGGGAATTTACCCTACGACCATTACTGGTTCATTCTCCACACTGCCAACCAGGGCTACGGCGGCTTGGAACATAAAGATTCCTGTGTGCTGAACTATGACCGCTTTGGCTTTCGTGATCCGGAAAAATACCAACGGTTTTTGCAACTGGTGGCCCACGAATTTTTCCATCTTTGGAACATTAAGCGCATTCGTCCCCAGGCCCTGGAGAAATTTGACTACGACCAGGAAAATTACACCCCTTCCCTCTGGTTTTCCGAAGGCACTACCAGTTATTATGATCTGCTCATTCCCCTCAGGGCAAGAATTTATGATCGCCAAACTTATTTAAAAAATTTGGGCAAGGAGATTACCCGTTACCTAACGACCCCAGGGCGCTTGGTGCAACCCTTGGCAGAATCTAGTTTTGATGCCTGGATCAAACTCTATCGTCGGGATGCCAACAGCGATAATAGCCAAATGTCCTATTACCTCAAGGGGGAATTGGTAACTTTAATGCTGGATTTACTGATTCGCGAACGACACCAAAACCAGCGCTCCTTTGATGATGTTTTACGGATAATGTGGCAAGAATTTGGCCGGGAAGAAATTGGTTTTACCCCCGAACAATTGCAGGAGGTAATTTCCAGGGTGGCGGACACGGACTTAACTGAATTTTTCCATACCTATCTCCACACCACGGCGGAACTTCCCCTCAATGATTATTTGCAACCCTTTGGCTTGGTTATTAAACCTGTGCAGGAAGATTTAACTCCCTATTTGGGCATTAAGGTTAAATCCGAGGCCGGCCAGGAAAAAATTACCTTTGTGGCTGCCCATTCCCCCGCCGCCATGGCTGGCATTAGCGCCCAGGACTTGTTGCTGGCCATCAATGGTCTACGGGTTGGGGCTGAACAGCTTTCCCTGCGGCTGAAAGACTACCAAGCCAATGATATGATTCAGTTAACGGTGTTTCATCAGGATCTTTTGCGGACGGTGGATGTGGTGTTGGCATCTCCCCAAGCAAACCGTTATGAAGTGGTGCCCATGGCCGACCCCTCGGACAGCCAACTTCAAAATCTGGCGGGCTGGCTAGGTGAATCCTAATGCCCTGGAAAACACGGGTAGCACACTATTCCCCTTCGGATGAATGGGGTTAAGTCCAGGAAGTACAAGTCTTTTTTTTGATTTTCTGATGCACAAGTTTTTGCCGATCGCCTACTTTGAAGAGAAGTTTGTCCCGTTTGAGGATGCCAAAATTTCCGTTGCTACCCATGCCCTCCACTATGGGACGGCGGCCTTTGGGGGTTTGCGGGGTATTCCCGACCCGGAAGATCCGGGCACCATTTTATTGTTTCGCCTCGACCGCCACGGCGATCGCCTGAGTAAGAGTGCCAAGTTTTTGCACTACGACATCAGTGCAGAAAAAATCAAGGAAGTTATTGTTGATTTTGTTAAGAAAAATCAGCCTGATAAATCCTTTTACATCCGTCCATTGGTGTACAGTTCAGGTTTGGGCATTGCCCCCCGTTTGCACAATTTAGAAAAAGATTTCCTGGTTTATGGCTTGGAGATGGGGGATTATCTAGCCGCCGATGGAGTTAGCTGCCGCATCAGTTCCTGGTACCGCCAAGAGGACCGCAGTTTTCCCCTAAGGGGCAAAATCAGCGCCGCCTACATCACCTCTGCTTTGGCCAAAACGGAGGCGGTGGAATCGGGCTTTGATGAGGCTATTTTGATGAATTCCCAGGGTAAGGTCTGTGAAGCCACCGGCATGAATGTGTTTATGGTACGCAACGGGCAAATTATTACCCCCGGCAATGAGCAGGACATCCTTGAAGGCATCACCAGGGATAGCATTCTCACCATTGCGGCGGATTTGGGCATTCCCACCTGCCAACGCCCCATCGATAAATCGGAATTGATGATTGCCGACGAAGTTTTCTTGAGCGGCACTGCGGCCAAAATCACCCCGGTTAAGCGGATTGAGAACTTCACCCTGGGCGGCGATCGCCCGATTACGGAAAAATTGCGCTCCGTATTAACAGCGGTGACGGAAAACCGGGAACCCAAATATCAAGATTGGGTATTTAAAATTCCTTTGAATGGCTAGTTTTTCCCGCAAGATTAGCACTTTTAGACTGAGCTTAAAGAATTAGAGTTAACCCATGTTGGATCAAAGCCAAGTTCAAAAAATTGCCCACCTGGCCCGTTTGGAAATTACCCCAGAGGAAGAAAGTCAATTTGCTTCCCAGTTGAGCAGCATTTTGGACTACTTTGACCAATTGAACGAACTGCCCACCGAAGGAGTGGAACCCACCACCAGGGCGATCGAGTTAAGCAACATTGTCCGGGGCGATCGCCAGATTAGTTGGGACGGAGACAATGCGGCCACCACCCGACAAGCTTTACTGGATAACGCACCGGAACCAGAGGGAGACTTTTTTCGAGTCCCCCGTATTATGGGTGGTGACGACGCTTAATTCAGCCTAGTTACCGGGTAGAGATTAAGGTTTTTCCCCCTTGATCAACTTGCCTAGGGAGCCTGCCAAATTTTTTCGTGGTAGGCCGTGGGTTCAATGTAAGTATCGATCCATTCCCCGTGACTGTGGCCGTGGTCATGACCGTCGTGACCATGGTGGTGATGCCCGTGACTGTGATCATGATGACCATGACTATGGTTATGGCCCTGACTTTTAAAAGCAAGGCGAAACTTACAGGCCTCACAATTCATCGCCACCTGTCCCAATTGGGTTTCAATTTCCCGTTCCCGCACCAACGCCAATAACTCCGGTTGAATGCCCATTTCCGACAGGGATTGAATTTCAATCTCGGGAAAAGCGGCCCGTTGCTCCTTCGTGATGGTGAAAATTTTCTTTACCAAAGCTCCCATAAACAAAAAGTAGGGCAAAACAATAATCCGCTTGGGCTGATACAACCTCGCCCGACGGAACCCTTCTTCTAAGCGGGGATGGCTAATGCCAATGAAACAGGTTTCTACAGTTTGGTAACTACTGCCTTCCCAGAGCATGCGGGCCATTTTATACACATCACCATTGGCATCGGGATCGCTGGAACCCCGACCCACAAACAACAGCACCGTATCTTGGCGGTCAATGCCCCGGGGATTGGCTTCGGGACCATCCAATTGATTTAACCGCGCCTTCCACAAATCAAGAATGGCGGGGGTAATGCCAAAATGACGACCGTAGGAAAAATTGATCTGGGGATGGGCTTGACGACTGCGGTCTAGTTCATTGGTCACATCGAACTTGTTATGACGGGCTGCAAAGAGCAAAATGGGCAGAGCCGAAATTTCCTCGAAGCCCTGGTCCACACATTGCTGTACCCCGGCCTGGATATTGGGCTCCGTCAACTCCAGAAAACAGGGGATCACCGGACGGGAATGGTCCAATGCCTGGTACTGGGCCACAAAATCCAAAAATGTTTGGCGACCGTCTTCATCCCTAGTGCCATGGCCAATCATCAGTAGGGGTCTGTGATAGGGAAGGGGGGGAAGCTCAAGTTGAGGAAAAAGGGAAACAGAAACGGGCACACTGGTTAAGGTCATTAGAATGATGGACTGATAAATAACAAAGAAGTCGAGCTAGGCCTACCGAATCCGGGGGGAGTTCAGGGGATTGCTGGAGAAGGACCACAACGGATAACATCCAGACCTAGACTAGACCGCCGGCATAGCAATTGCGGTAAGTTGGTTGGGCGGATTTGACCCCAGCCATGGCTCATTATGGCAGGGTTACTTGGTACTGGACTATGCCCAGGGAGAGCATCAGCGCCGCTAAGCTCAACTGTTTTCCACTGGGGCGAAGATGTTTAAGCTTTTGGGCAGGCATTTAACCTCCACGGGAGTAGTACCAATGATTTCACCGTCAACGACAATTTTTTGCGGGGGACTGGTGGTCACTTTAATGCTTTCTCCATAGAGATGCAGCACGTTTTCATTATCGCTGGGATTTTTCGACAGGGCAGAGGTGAAGAGGTTAGTTACTACCTGCAGACCCTGTAATGCCGTTTGACTACTGGCCACGGTGATGTCGAGCAACCCATCGGTGAAGGATACCTGCCCTGCCCCCTGGGCAAAGACAGAAGTGGGAGGGGCCGCATTGGCGATCGTAATGGCGCTGGCGTCCATGGTGGTGGTTTCCGAATCAATTTCGATGTGGGCTTCAAACAATTCCTGTTCCCTCGCCTGTTGAATGCCGGCAAAAATATAGGCCATTACCCCCAGATTATTTTTCAGTTCCCGGTCTGCTTTTTCCACCATTTCCGCCTCAAAGCCGACCCCGGCCAAAAGGAGCATGGGGATGTCGTTACATAGGGCCGTATCCACCACTTTGGTAATGCCCCGGTTGATGGTTTGGCAGGCCCCGGCGATTTGGGTGGGAATGCCCAGGGCAACAGAAAAAGCGTTGGCAGTACCCCTGGGGATAATGCCCAAGGGAATGCCGGTGTTAATCAGGGCGGCCGCTACGCCGGACACGGTGCCATCACCACCGGAGGCAATGATAAAGCTATCTCCTTCCCCGTCCGATTGTTCGTTGGCGTGCCTAATTCTCTTCACAATTTCCTTGGCTTGGTCAGTGACGTTGACCTCCGCACTGGTGAAAGTAACTTTGAGATTAATTTCCGACTGTAAATGCTCTTTAATTAAATCTAGCTCCCTTTCCACATTGCCCTGGCCTGCCACGGGGTTAAAAATTAGATGGGCAGTTTTAGTTTTACCCAATAGTTTAATCACTGCTTTAGCGGTGGCTAAATTGATCGCCAGGGGAACGTTATAGGCTTCACAAAGCCTTAACAGGGTCCGGAGGTCTGGCTCGTGGGGTTGGGCGTAGAGGGGATCAATCAAAAAAATGACGGCGGCAATGGTTCCATCAATGATTTGGGCGGCAATTTGGGTGTCCCCCCCTAGGGGGCCAGGCAAAACGGTTTCCACAGCCAAGCCGGTTTTGTTCTTTATCAGTTGCCCCGTTTGACCAGTGGCGATGAGGTCGTAGCTAGAGAAAAGGGATTTGTGTTGTTGGACAAAATTAACCAGAGCGTCTTTTTTGTTGTCGTGGGCGATAAGGGCTATATGGGCAGCCATGGTGTTTCCAGATGGTGGAGTGGAGAGTTGAAGCGTTACCTTAAATTCACAGGTTCAGATTCACAATGGTAATGGAAACAGCCTTTAGCCGTATGGATTTAGTTCAGTCTCCGGTTATTCCGGTGGTGGGACAGTGGATTGCCGATTCCCCCGGTACGATTTCCCTGGGCCAAGGGGTGGCTTTTTATCCTCCCCCTAACGAGGTGGCCGTGGCGGTGCGGGAAAGTCTGGGGCAAGCTCCCCTGCATCAATATCAGCCAGTGGCGGGCATACCAAGCCTAATTTTTGCTTTAACGGAAAAATTGCGACGGGATAACGGCATCAACCTGTCTTCCGACCAAGCTGTGGTGGTAACGGCTGGGGCCAATATGGGTTTTTTAAATGCAGTGCTGGCCATTACGGAAGTAGGAGATGAAATTATTCTTAATACGCCCTATTACTTTAACCATGAAATGGCAGTCAGAATTGCAGGATGTCAGCCGATACTGGTGCCCACTGATGGGCAATATCAACTCCAACCGGATCTCATTGCCCAGGCGATCGCCCCCCGGACTAGGGCAGTGGTGACCATTTCGCCTAATAATCCCACCGGGGCCATTTATCCAGAGGCGGATTTGCGGGCGGTGAACCAACTGTGCCGGGAGCGGGCTATCTACCACATCCACGACGAGGCCTACGATTATTTTGCCTACGACCAGACTCCGATTTTCTCCCCTGGGGCCATGGGGGATAGTGGAGGCCATACCATTTCCCTCTACAGTTTTTCCAAGGCCTATGGCATGGCCGGTTGGCGGGTCGGCTATATGGTCATTCCCCTGGAGCTATTGCTAGCGGTCAAAAAAATTCAGGATACCAATCTGATCTGCCCGGTGGTGGTTTCCCAATATGCCGCCCTTGCTTGCTTACGGGTGGGCAAGAATTATTCAGCCCAATTTTTACCGGAGATGGCTGCCTGTCGCCAGCAACTATTAGAAACCTTAGGTCAATTGTCTGACTATTGTCGTTTAGTGGTGCCCCAGGGGGCTTTTTACTGTTTGCTGGAAGTTAATAGCCCCTTGACGGATTTAGAGCTAGTGAAAAGGTTAATTGATGAATTTAAGGTGGCGGTGCTACCAGGTTCCACCTTTGGCATGGATTCGGGCTGCTATCTCCGCATTGCCTATGGTGCTCTGCGGCAAGCCACGGCTAGCGTTGCCATTGCCAGACTGGAGCAGGGGTTAAAAAGTATCTGTTGATTTAGTTCAGGTTTAAGGATTATTCTCGTTTTTTTGCGGTAAGTTTCTTGCTTTGTAGAACAGTTCTAAACTTTGGCGATCGCCAACGTAACGCCAATGCCAGGGTTCGTAGGCAATGCCCTGGGGATTATCCGGGGGAAAAGACAATTCAAAACTGTATTTGGCCGCATTATTTTGCAACCAATCAAAGGCCTTCGTTTGGGCAAAACTTTCACTTAAATGGGTAGCCTGGGCGCTGCCATCGCCAATATCCACCGCATAGCCGGTGTGATGTTCGCTATAACCGGGGGGGGCACTGACTTCGGCCCGCTGTCGAGCCTCTTGATTGCGCTGTTGTTTGATGTCAAAAAAAAGTTGTTCCTGCTCGGTCACAGTGCGAAAGGCGGAAATGGGGACAAGGGAAATGCCCTGGGCCTTGGCATCCCGTTGCATAAGCAAAAATTGGTCAGCGGCGGCCTGGCGTAACTTTAAACGGCCGTCGGGGGTAATATTTTTCAACTCCCCCAGGGGAGCTTCTTCATAGGGCAAGTGCCCCAACAGGTTATCAATGGGGGTTGCAGTGGGGGTGGGACTTGGTTCTGTCACCACTTCCGGTGCGGGCTGGGGCCTGGGCCACAGGGCCAACAACGTCAATAAAGCCAGAATAATTATCCCCAAGCCGGCCGCGATTAATTTCAGCGGTATGGGGGACAAGGGTTGGGACTGGGGCGACCCCGCTGGATTGTCCCGAATTACTTCCGGGATGTCATCCTGGTTGACGTTAAAGGAAGATTTTGGTTTTTTACCCATGCAGTTGGCGATCGTTGCAGCTCATTGCTTGGCCCCATTGTGCCAGAGAATGTTGGCGGTCATCACCGTACCCCCAAATCTACCGCTAGGCGATGGGCACAGGCAAAACCAGAAAAAGCGACGGCGTTCAAACCCTGGCCTGGAAAAGTACTATCGCCAACGCAATATAAGCCTGGTATGGCGGTGCGGTTGAAAGGCATGGGCAGTAAACCCGGTAAGCGACGGCGGGGGATGGGGCCATAGGTGCCATTTTGTCGGCCTAAAAAGCGGCGGTGACTACGGGGGGTGCCGATTTCCATATAATCCAGTGCCCGATCCAATCCGGGAAAAATGGCTTCCAGGCGATCAATTAATTTGCCAGCATCGGCTTCTTTTTTTGCTTCATATTCCTGGGGGGAAAGATTTTGCCAGGATTCGAGCCAACTGGGGGTGAAGGTGTGGATGATGTGGTAACCGTCCGGAGCCAAGCTGGGGTCGAGGAGGGTGGGAATGGAGACAAAAATGGTGCCCTGTTCCTTTTCTAAATCATCCCAGTCCTCCAGCAAAATGTGGTGACATTCTGTTCCGACCGGTAATAGATCCGCTTCTACCCCCAGATGCAAGCTGAGGAAACTGGGGGACTGTTGATAATTTTTGCGCCACCGTTTTTCCTTCCCAGGTAGGGGCCGATCTCCCGTTAACGCCCCGAAGGTATCCCAGCGGGTAGCATTGGAGACGATGCGCCGGCCATAAATTTTTTCACCGTTGGCCAGTTCCACCCCGATCGCCTGGTTATTTTCCTGAATAATTTTGGTTACTCTGGCTCCGTAACGAATTTTGCCACCGAATTTTTCTAGCCCAGCTACTAGACTTTCGGCAATTTGTCCCACGCCCCCCTTGGGATAGTTAATGCCCCCGTAATGGCGATCGGAAAAGACCATGCCGGCATTGATCATGGGGGTTAAGTCCGCCGGCACTACGGACCAGCAATAGCATTCCATATCGATAAATTTCAGTAAATCCGGGTCTTGGATATGGCGGCGGGCAATGTCCCCCACATTTTGGGGTAAATATTTCACTAAACCCAGACATGCCCCCGGGTGCTGAAAAAATACCCGCATCAGGTAACGGGGTTCCTCCAGGGAGAGCAATTCCATGGTGTTGAGGCAGTTAAATACTTGCCAACATTCATCATAGAAGCGGCGGATACCCTGGGCTTCCTGAGGAAATTTGGCGATTAACTCCTGTAAAAAAGCTTCGTACTCCCGATAAACTTTGGGGTCTAGCCCCCCTGGCAAATGGTAATGAATTTGCACTGGGTCGGGGAGAGTTTCCAATGCCTGTCCCACAGCGGCTAAGGCCCTGGTTAATAAGTTAGTAGTACCCCGATCGCCAAAACCAAAAATCATCGAGGCCCCCACATCAAAGCGATAACCTTCCCGCTCAAAGTAGCCCGCACTGCCGCCGGGGATGAGGTAACGCTCTAGTACCAATACCTTCAAACTCTTGGATACCAACTGGGTGGCGGTGACCAATCCCCCAATGCCGGAGCCGATTACTATTGCGTCGTAGGAAGGGGAAACAGTCATGGTTTCTTGGTCTGGTTAGGGCAAAAAGTTAACAACGGACACGGAGCAATCCAACTAATCAGTTTAAGGTTTTGCCGCCAAAAAAACAGGGAGCACTCGATCGCTGAGCCACCCCCTACTGAATCCTTGAGAAGAGAACACTGTGAAATCACTATACAGATTACTGCAAATTATTGTCAATATTGTCGGAGATCTTCTCTGAAAATGTCCGACGTTCTTTCCAGGGTTGCACCAAAGACTGGGCCAAGGCGATCGCCTGCTGGAGTAAATCGGGATAATCTTCCAAATGGAGTGGGGCGAGGGGATTCTGCTGTCTAGCTTCTGCCGCCTGCAACACCGGGGCAATGAGGGTGCGAGCACAACTGCCAAAAGCAACGCCATTAACCATTCGTTTTGGTTGGTGAACAGAAAAGTCTTGGGAGCTTAACTTGGTGATGGTGTGACCATTGGTGCCGCCGGCCAATTGCACAAACCCCGATAGGGAAGATTGCAGCACCTGATCAGCGTAGTGGAGACAAAGATGGGTAGTACCCCGGCCAATGTCCCCACTCATGGGCCTGCCATCGGTTTGCCAAATTATCGGCATTGCTAATGGCCCCAGCCAGCCAGAGATGGTTTGCAGATACTCCACCGCCTCGGCATGGTAGGGGCAACTAATGGCGATTGCCTGGAGTTGAGTCAATACCGGAGCCAGACTACGCCAGAGTTGCTGAAACTGTTCTTCATGGCCCACCTGGGTATGGATTTCTAGGGCAGCGATTTGTCCCAACTCCAACCAAGGGACCAGACTAGTCACCGTTGCTTGATGAGAATAAGTAGTAATAATTCCCTGGGGACAGATGGGTAAACAGCGGCCACAACCGTAACATTTTTCCGCCCACACTCCTGTGGGGACAACTTCATCAGCATCACTGGCGATCGCCCAAGCTGGACAAACCTGAGCACAGGGTCGGGGACAATCCGGAGGACACTTTTGGGGATCAAACTGGGCTTTGCGAAAATGGGGATCTTCCCCATCATTGAGGCTCACCATTAACCAAGGGGGTTGGCTCGAATAGTCAAATGTTTCAACTTCATGGTGAGAGGCATTGGCTAAAGATAAAGCAACTTTGATGCCTTCCTGGGCCACCCGCACCACCGCCGGATCCGCTGCCAAGTCAATGCAGTCCACCCCTGCCAATGTGTAGACCAAGACTAAATTCCGAATGGCAGTTAAATCCTGATAGCTAGCTCCACAAATTAATTTCACCCAGCGTCCCCGCTCCAGGGATTGCCTGGGGCCATGGTATTGGTGGCCAGGGAAATTGTTTGTTTTCCCCGAGATAGGTGAAATTTCGCTACTTGTCACAGAACCAAAGCACTCCCTGACACGTCAACAATGCTCAGAGCAATTCACGGAAAGGTTTAGGGTAAACTATATCCTACAACCAAGTTCGAGAACCTTCTGCTGTCGGGCGGATAGTGGAAGCAAAAACAAAATGCCTGTGGATTCGGTCTGACTTAGGGTTAACCCATCAGGAGTCTAAACCCAGTTAAGAGGAGTAGAGACAGGAATCTCCGTCCCTGCCGATTGGCTTGGAGGGGGAGCGTTCACAGTCCCAGGGGCGGCACAAACAGTCTTCTTGTTCCGACATTGGGTAAAGTTGCTCGCGGGAAATTTTTTCCACGCCTCAAACTTGAGTGAGTTTAATTTGATTTGGCCATTGCTGTAACAACCGGAACCGCCCTAGGAAACTGGGTTATGCCACGGTTTTTCCATGGGAGCACAGAGAAGTCCACCCTGTCCTTAGTTTTGCCATTTTGCCCATGTCTAGCACTGCCATTAGCCAGCTCCAGCCCGCCGATAAAAGGGAGGTAATCGTTTACCAACCTTACTACCCGGATAAAAATAAACAAAAGTTGTTGCCGTTGGCCCTTGCTCTTTACCAATTGGGGCAAGTGGAGGGGGCCCGGCGCATTGAAGGGGGGGAGAATCTTTCCTTTGTGGCCACTTGGTTTGTTTCCCGTTTACCCTCGGAACTGACTCGCTGCCGGATGCAATTCGATGGGCAGGCGGATTTGAGTTATGAAATGACTGTGCTCAATTCAGAGTTTATGGACTATTTGATTGATCTAATTGCGGGATACGAGGAGAGTAAGAATATTGACTTTCCGCAAAATTTTTACCGTAAGCTTTTGCGGTTAGACGATGCTTCTACCCTTTAGCTCGTCCCGGAGTGCCTATCATTAATCAGAGGAAACTGAGCTTTGGTCATGCAAGGGTATCTATCAAGCCAGTTTTTCACCAATGCCGTCGCTAAATTAATCAAAATAGCCCAGCAGTCAAATTTTTTTACCTAGTCCATCTAGTTAGGAGCGTTCCAGTGGCCAATTCACCCCAATGTTTATTAGTCGGGTCTTTGGAGCCCTACAGCGGCAAGTCGGGGATTATTCTCGGTTTGGCCCGGCTTTTGCAACAACAGGGCATGGCGATCGCCTACGGCAAGCCCATTGGTACGGCCATGAATAAGGCGGCGGCAGCCCTGGAAGAAGCAGACATTGAATTTATTAGCCAGAGTTTGGAGTTGGCACCAGCCCAGGTGCGTAAACCCCTGGTATTTTTGGACGAAGAGACCATTACCCGACGCCTCCAAGGACAGGACCAAACTAATTATGCCGAAGCCCTAGAGGCCTCCATTCAAGGTCTAACGGCGGATCTAGTTTTGTTGGAAGGTCCAGGCAATCTCTGGGAGGGGAGTTTATTCGGGCTTTCCTTTTCCGAATTAGCGGCCAAAATTAACGCCGCAGTGCTGTTGGTGGGTCGCTACCATTCCCCCTTGGTGGTGGATGGCCTCCTCAAAGCTCGACAAACCCTGGGGGATAGCCTCAAAGGGGTGGTGATCAATGATATTCCCCTGGAGGCCTTGCCGGAGACCAAAGATTTGGTCAAGCCCTTTCTGGAAATCCATGGTATTGCCGTGCTTGGTCTGTTGGCGGAAGACCGTTTGCTCAGAAGCGTTAGTGTGCGGGAACTGGCCCATCAACTAAATGCCAAAGTCCTCTGTAGTGAAGAGCATCTGGATTTGATGGTGGAGAGTCTCACCATTGGGGCTATGAACGTTAACTCTGCCCTGGAATATTTCCGTCAAGGGGAAAATAAAGCTGTGGTCACCGGCGGCGATCGTACCGATTTACAACTAGCTGCCCTAGAAACCTCCACCAGTTGCTTAATTTTGACTGGCCACGCCGGACCTCAACCCCTCATTATCAGCCGAGCCCAGGATTTAGAAATTCCCATCCTCTCTGTGGACCAAGACACCCTAACCACCGTGGAAATTGTTGATCAGGCCTTTGGTAATGTACGCCTGCAAGAACCAGTCAAGGTGCAATGTATCCAACAATTGATTGCCACCCATTTTGATCTCCAAGCCTTTCAGGAAATCATGGCTAAGGGTTAGCCTGACTTATCTCCCATTATCTTTAGTTCGTCCCTAGATCTCCCCACAGTAAAGGGCTGTTCTCCAATTTTCCCCCAAGCTTTGGAGAACCGGGGGGCGTTGAAAACAATCTTTGAGGCGTAGTGGTCGGGAAAGTTTCCTGATTATCAATGGGCTAATGGGCAGCGTTGATCTCTCTCAGCCGGAGCTTTCGGCAACGATGGTTTTTAAAAAATTTGGGCAATGGAAACTGCTTCATCATGGGCAAACAAATAATCTAAAAAAGTTTGGGCCACAATGGATAATTGCTTCGATTTTTGATAAATAATATACCAGTGTTTTTGTAGGGGAAATCCTTCCACGTCTAGCACCGCTAGGGGGCCATTGATTCCCTCCAATGCCAAAGAATACAGCGATAAAATTGAGAGTCCCAGCCCACCATAAACTGCCTGTTTAATGGCTTCATTACTACTAATCTCCATCTCAACATTCATTTTTAGGCGGTTTTCGCTGAAAAATTCTTCCACTGCCATTCTGGTTCCAGAGCCTGATTCCCTCATAATCAAGGGTTCATTGACTAATCTTTCCAAAGAAATTTTCTTTTCCTTGACTAATGGGTGCTGGCGAGACGCAATTACCACGAGGGGATTTTCTAAAAAGTGGCGGATATTAATATCAAGATTAGAAGGCGGTTTACCCAAAAAGTATAAGTCGTCTAAATTATTCGCCAAACGCTCCAAAATTTGTTGACGATTGCCAATTTGTAGAGAGATGGAAATGCCTGGATATTGTTGACGAAATTCCCCCAAAAGTCGTGGCACAAAATATTTGCCTGTGGTAATAGTTGCTAGGCGCAGGTTACCTTTTTTTAAGCCCTGGAGGTCAGCAATCACTTCCTGCAATTGGTCCAGGCAAGAGGTAATGTTTTTGCTAGCGTCTAAAACCGCTTGTCCTGCTTCGGTTAAATAAATTTTTCGGCCAATTTGTTCATAAAGCGGCACCCCGATCGCCTTGGTGAGTTGCTTCATCTGCTGGGAAACCGTGGGCTGGGTCAGAAACAATTCCTCCGCCGCCTTGGTGAAACTCCCCGTCCTGGCGATCGCCGCAAAAACCTCAAATTGGTGGAGGGTGGCATTTTTCATAGTGGATTAATTTTATAGACTACTTCTATAAATTACATAAAAAATTGGATATTTATCTATTTTTAGCTTTCCTTAATAATCAAATCATTCAAGTCCCCTTGGATTAGTCATTGTCCTCGGGCAGACAGTTTAAAGCGTCCCCTGGTTTACCTAGCCTAGGAGCCCCAGTGCTCTTCCGTAAACCGGGGATATCCATGGCGCTTATTTTATTTTTCTGTCTGCCTTTTTTCATAGAAAATATCAATCAAAGTTATGGGTTCATTCAATCGACGTAAATTTTTGCTCACCTCCGCCGCCACCGCCACCGGGGCTTTATTTCTGAAAGGTTGCGCAGGCAATCCCCCCGATCCCAACGCAGCTAGCAGTCCTTCCCCGACAGCCACCACGGCGACATTGACCCCGGAAATGGCCCCGGAAACCACTGCCGTCAAGTTAGGATTTATTCCCATTTTTGAGTCGGTACCCCTAATCATCGCCAAAGAGAAGGGATTTTTTGCCAAATACGGCATGACCGACGTGGAAGTTTCTAAACAAGCCAACTGGGGAGCCGCCCGGGACAACGTGGAAATCGGTTCCGCCGGGGGAGGCATTGATGGGGGCCAGTGGCAAATGCCCATGCCCTATCTAATTAGTGAAGGGTTGATCACTAAAAACAACACCAAAGTGCCAATGTATGTATTGGCTATGCTTTCTACCCAAGGCAACGGCATTGCGATCGCCAAAAACCAATCCGGGAAAAACATTGGTTTGGACACTAGTAAAGCCAAGGATTACATTAGCGGGTTAAAAGCTACCGGGACTCCCTTCCGGGCCGCCTACACTTTCCCCAAAGTGAACCAAGACTTTTGGATTCGTTACTGGCTCGCCGCTGGCGGTATTAATCCTGACACCGAAGTTAGCCTGCTCACCGTCCCCGCTGCCCAAACTGTGGCCAACATGAAAACCGGAACCATGGATGGCTTCAGCACCGGCGATCCTTGGCCAGCTCGCATTGTCAAAGAGGACATTGGCTTTATGGCGGCCCTCACCGCTCAAATTTGGCCATCCCACCCCGAAGAATACCTCGCCGTCCGGGCTGACTGGGTAGACAAAAATCCCAAAGCCACCAAAGCTCTGCTCAAAGGAGTAATGGAAGCCCAACAGTGGTGCGACCAGCAATCAAACCGTGCTGAATTGGCCCAAATTGTTTCCGGTGCCCAATACTTTAATGTCCCAGCCACCATTTTAGAACCCATGTTAATGGGTAACTATGTTATGGGAGATGGCCAACCAGATATTAACGATTACAAAAAAGCCGTTCAATATTGGAAAACCGACAGAGGCAGTGTTTCCTATCCCTATAAGAGCCTTGATTTATGGTTCCTAACGGAAAGTGTGCGTTGGGGTTTCTTACCACAAAATACCCTGGATACTGCCCAAGCTTTGATCGACAAAGTTAACCGCTCTGATCTTTGGAGAGAAGCTGCCCAGGAAGCCGGTATAGCAGCGGCAGATATTCCCACCACTGATTCCCGGGGCGTGGAAACCTTGTTCGATGGCATCACCTTTGATCCTGCCAATCCAAAAGCATATTTGGATAGCTTAAAAATCAAAAAATTAGCTTAACGCCTCCCCTTGAACATCTCAATTATCGGACAATACACTATTTACCTTGAGGAACTAAAATGACTACCAGCGTCAGAAAAGCCCGCCCTGCAAATAAGAATCTTAGTAAAGCTTGGCGGAAGTATGGGGACAATATTATTCCTCCCATTGTGGGAATTGTCGGCTTTCTTTTAGTCTGGCAATTGGCATCGGTAACCGGCCTGATAAAGTTGCCTCCTCCTACGGATTTAATCACCAATGAACGAACTCGGGTTTATTTAATGTATCCCTTTTTTAACCGGGGAGGTACCGATGTCGGTCTGTTTTGGCAAGCTATGGCCAGTCTGCAACGGGTTTTAATTGGCTATAGCTTGGCCGCCGTTGTCGGCATTGCCGTGGGCATTGGTGTTGGGCTAAACAGCTTTTTAAATAAAGCCCTCGATCCGTTATTTCAATTTTTACGCACCGTTCCTCCCCTAGCCTGGGTTCCCCTCGCGTTGGCGGCTCTCCAGCAGAACCAACCGGCGGCATTATTCGTTATTTTTATCACCGCAGTGTGGCCAATTTTAATTAATACAGCGGTGGGAGTTCAACAAATTCCCCAGGACTACATTAATGTCCGTAAAGTACTCCGGTTATCACCGAATAAATTTTTCTTCAAAATCTTAATTCCTTCTGCCCTCCCTTATATTTTCACTGGATTACGCATTGCCATTGGTTTGGCTTGGTTGGCAATTATTGCAGCGGAAATTGTGATGTCTGGCATCGTCGGTATCGGTTTCTTTATCTGGGACTCTTACCAAAATAATTATATTAGCGACATTATATTGGCGCTAATTTATATCGGAGCAATTGGGTTAATGCTAGACCGCTTTATGGCTTGGTTACAAACCTTAATTGCCCCGGGACAGTAACAAAATTTTGGACTATAGGAAGTTAACTGTTTGCCTTCTGGGAAAAGAGTCAAGCAACTTTTTGACCCGTTGCCAACCAGGCACAATCAACATCAAAGAAATTAATTGCAATGAAACAACATCGATTCACTTGGCTAGCGGGATTTGTCACCGTTGTTAGCCTAACCACGTCCCCTGCCTCCGCTGGGCCCCAGATTCTGTATAGGGATAGCGATGCCACGGTAGTTACTTCAGTGCCGGAACTGACTACTTTGCTAGACGAACCCATGGGTCAAGTGACATCGGTTTCGGAGTTGCGGGATGTGCAACCAACGGATTGGGCCTATGAAGCCCTCAAGAGTTTAGTGGAGCGCTACGGTTGCATTGTTGGTTATCCTGATCGCACTTTCCGTGGCGATCGCCCATTGAGTCGTTGGGAATTTGCCGCTGGTCTGAATTCCTGTATGGATGTGATGGAGCGGTTACTCCAGGAAAATGTGGCGGTCATTAGGGCCGATATTGACAAGCTCCAACGGCTAGCAAGGGAATTTGAGGCAGAACTGGCTGCTTTGGGGGCCAGGGTAGATAACCTGGAAACCCGCACATCTTATTTAGAAGATAATCAATTTTCCACCACCACCAAGCTGAATGGGGAAGTGATTTTCGCCATTAGTGGTGCTACCGGGGGAGAACCGGATTCGGATAACGCCCAGATAGTTTTCAATGATCGGGTGCGCCTCAACTTAACCACTAGCTTTACCGGCAAAGACGCCTTGATTACGGGTTTGCAAGCCTATAACTTCACCGCTGGAAAACCCATTACCGGGACGGGCAGTGTGGCGGAAACCCTCTTTCCCAACGATGCCTCAATTTTGGGTGAAGGCATGACCAGCTTTAACTATGAACCCCAGTTTGCTGGTTTTAATCCCCAAAATCTCCAACCCAGTTGTGGCAATAACAGCGTATGTCTGTACAAGCTACTCTATGTCACACCAGTAGCAGATAATTTCACCGTTTTTGTTGGGCCGAAAGCGGAAGTCACCGATGCCTTTCCCACCATTGTCCCCTTTGCCAGTGAAGGTCAGAGCACTCTTTCTCGGGCTTTTGCCATCAATCCGGTACTACGGGTCTCGGGGGGAACAACGGAAACGGGTTTAGCCTCGGCCGCCGGCTTCATTTACAAGCCTAACGATGTGGTAGATTGGCGCGCACTTTATGGCTCTGTCAATGCCGCTATTCCCCAAAATGAAGGCTTTCCCGGCACTCCCCTCGGGGCGGGCTTATTTAACGGCAGTTTTGTGGCGGCAACCCAATTAACCCTCTATACCACCGAAAATCTCGATCTTGGTTTCAACTATGCCCATAGCTACCACCAGCTCAATATTTTAGGTACGGGACTAACCGGGGCAGCGGCGGGAACCCTAGGCGGCTTACCTCTAACAACCCCAGTGAACGTTAATTCGGTGGGGGCTACCCTAACTTGGCGTATTAATCCCAGCATTTACTTTACCGGCTATGGTGCTTACTTCATGGTGGATCAGGCCAATGGCGGTTCGGCTTTTACCGATCTTGCTAGTTGGATGGCTGGGCTTTATTTCCCGGATGCCTTTGTGGAAGGTAATACGGCCGGTTTGATGTTTGGTCAACCCCTCACTAGGGTTGGGGCAGGTAATGGGGCAACTTTAACACCCGCCAATATCAGCAACCGTGCCACGCCCTACCAAATTGAAGCGTTTTATAACTACAAGATCAACAACAATCTCAGCATTACTCCCGGTGCGTTTGTAATTTTTAATCCGGAAGGCGACTCTAACAATAGTACAACAGGGGTCTTTGCCCTACGGACGACGTTCACGTTTTAGGCGCTATTGGCCTAGTATCTTGTCCATTTAACCAATCCTTTGAGACACCATGAGCGTTTTTGTTGCAGTTGACAATATCGATAAGGTTTTTTCCTTCACTGATGGGGGTGAATATATTGCCCTTAAAGGGATCAATTTAGAAATTAAAAAGGGGGAATTTGTTTCCCTCATTGGCCACTCCGGTTGTGGCAAATCGACTCTACTCAATATGATTGCGGGGTTAGATTTACCCAGTGCAGGCGTGGTTACCCTGGAGGGTCAGCGGATCAGCCAACCTGGCCCGGATAAAATGGTGATTTTCCAAAATTATTCCTTACTGCCTTGGTTAACAGTTAAGCAAAATATTGCCCTGGCGGTGGATGAGGTAATGAAAGGGGCTGGGGCGGCGGAACGTAAAGCCATTGTTGAAGAGCATATTAATTTGGTGGGTTTAGGTCATGCGGTGGACAAACGGCCCAATGAGTTGTCCGGGGGCATGAAACAACGGGTGGCGATCGCCAGGGCGTTGGCCATTCGACCGAAATTATTGTTATTGGATGAACCCTTTGGGGCGTTGGATGCTTTGACCAGGGGCAATTTACAAGAACAATTAATGCGTATTTGTGAACAATATCAAGTCACCTCGGTCATGGTTACCCATGATGTGGATGAAGCAGTGTTGTTGTCGGATCGCATTGTGATGCTAACCAATGGTCCTGGGTCTAACATTGGCGGCATTTTAGAAGTGGATATTCCCCGCCCCCGCAAACGGATGGAAGTGGTGGAACACCCCAGTTACTACAGCCTCCGCAGTGAGATCATTTACTTCCTCAACCAACAAAAACGGATCAAAAAGTTACGGGCGAAAAAAAACACGGCGATCGCCAGACATGGCCTAGAAAAAGTCAATCTGGAATTGGGCTATGTGCCCCTGGTGGCCTGTGCGCCCCTGGTGGTGGCCCAGGAAAAAGGCTTTTTTGCCAAGCATGGCTTAGATGAAGTGAGCTTGGTACGGGAAACCAGTTGGCGGGGCATTGTGGACGGCATCGCTGGGGGTTACCTAGATGGGGCCCAAATGCCAGCGGGGATGCCCACTTGGTTAACCGCAGGGGGTTATCGGGAGCAATCTATTCCCGTGGTCAGTGCTTTGACCATGACCCGTAACGGTAACGCCATCACCCTCAGTAAAAAACTCTACGACCAAGGCATTTACACCGCCGAGGATTTCCGTCAGCTTTTATTGGCCTCGGACGGCGATCCCCACACCCTGGGTATGGTCCACCCTTCTTCCATGCATAACCTGCTATTGCGCTATTGGCTGGCGGCCCACAACATCAACCCTGACCAGGATGTGCATCTGAAAACCATTCCCCCAGCCCAGATGGTAGCGGATCTGAAAGCAGGCACCATTGATGGCTATTGCGTCAGCGAACCTTGGAATTTACGGGCGTCCATGGAAGGAGCTGGGTTTAGCATTGCCACCGATTTGGAAATTTGGCAAAATCACCCCGGTAAAGTTTTGGGAGTTCGAGAAGATTGGGCGATCGCCCATCCCAATACCCATGTGGCCATGGTGAAAGCCCTGTTAGAAGCCTGTGCCTACTGCGCCGATCCCAACCACGAAATGGAAATTCGGGAACTGTTGGCCACCCGTCAATACCTCAGCACCAACATTGACTATATTCACCTCGGCGATCCCGAAGGCCGCACCTGTAGCCTGGGTAATCCCGTGGAATATTCCCACCATCTTTTCTTTGGTGATCAAGTCAATCGTCCTATTCGCACCGAACATCTTTGGATGATGACCCAAATGGCCCGCTGGGGCGATATTCCCTTTCCCCGGAACTGGGTGGAAATTTTAGAGCGGGTTTGTCGAGTCGGGGTATTTAGCACCGCCGCCCGGGAATTAGGCTACGACGTGAACTATCAGCGGCAACCGATCGCCCTCTTTGACGGGGAAGTGTTTAACGCCGATGATCCCATTGCCTACCTGAATCAAACTGTCATTCATCGCAATTTCACCATTGCTGAAGTGCATCTTGATAACCCCACCCCAGCCCCAGTTTTTGCCTAAATTCCCTTACCTCGCCGGGTTTTGGAACCAAACCGATAAAACTCAAACCGAAACTATTTCCCGATCGCCGATATGCAAACCTTAAAATCCCAGCGCGCCATGCCTACTGCAACTCCATCGGATCAAAAAACCACTGCCTTTTTAACCATCGAAAACGTTTCCAAGGTGTACCCCACCGCCAAGGGTCCTTACACGGTGTTGGAAAATGTCAACCTCACCGTTAATGAAGGGGAGTTTATTTGCGTCATTGGCCACTCCGGTTGTGGTAAATCAACTCTGCTCAATATGGTGTCCGGTTTTGCCAGTCCCACAGACGGCTCTGTGCAGGTGGGAGGAAAAATCATCACTGAGCCTGGCCCCGATCGCATGGTGGTATTCCAAAACTATGCCCTATTGCCTTGGTTAACGGCCCTAGAAAATGTTTACATTGCTGTGGATGCTGTCCATCCCCAAAAAACAGAAGCAGAAAAACGGGCGATCGCCAAGGACCATTTAGCCATGGTGGGGTTAGCCGATGCCATGGACAAAAAACCCGGCCAAATTTCCGGCGGGATGAAGCAACGGGTCTCCATTGCCCGGGCCCTAGCTATCCGCCCAGAGGTATTAATTCTTGACGAACCCTTTGGGGCTTTGGATGCCATCACTAAAGAGGAATTACAGGAAGAATTACTCCAAATTTGGAATGATCACCGCTGTACGGTGTTGATGATCACCCACGACATTGACGAAGCCCTCTTCCTGGCCGATCGCCTAGTGATGATGACCAATGGACCCCACGCCAACGTTGGGGAAATTATGACCATTCCTTTTGCACGCCCCCGGGACCGGGACCGGATTATGGAAGACCCCACCTATTATCAGTTGCGCAACTACGCCCTCGACTTCCTCTATAATCGCTTTGCCCACAACGACGTGGCTTAGTAGTTCATAGTTCAGACGCTACTCCCAAATTGTTTAGGCCAATTCACCAACTTTTTGGGAGAAGTTGATTCCATCCAGTGCGGTAGAGGGAGTGCTTGGGGCGGATGGTTTCTCGCACTACATCCAAGAACTTTGGGGGGGAGAGTATAGTTCATTTAAGGGTACGCTGATCGTAAAAAAACGCTTTTGGAAATGACATACGGAAAAGCTCTGGCGATTAGGGAATTATCGCTCTTCTATCATTGTGGGTTAAACTCACTTCGGTTTACTGGAGCCCTACACTTCCCCCAATTCCTTGACTTCAATTTCGATGCGGGGCGGGGCTGGCACACTGACTAAATCTGGGTGTCCTGTCAACAAAACCGCCGTTTGGGGCTCACTCCACTGGGTTAACCAATGGGGTTGAATGCCCAAAGCAATGATGACCACCGCCAAGGCGAGCGCCGGAATTTGTTCCTGCCAACGCACCTTAGGTAAATGGGACAGTTCCATGGTGAGACGGCCAAAGAAAACCCGATTAATCATTAACAGGAAATAAACCGCCGTTAAACCGCTACCAATTAAACACAGGAGGGTTTGGGTAGGGAAAATCGGAAAACTGCCCCGGAATACCAAAAATTCAGCAATAAAGCCCACCATGCCTGGAATGCCAGCGCTGGCCATGACACCGAGAATCATCAAACTGCCGGTGATGGGTAAACCCCGTTCGGGAGTTAACAGTCCTTGCAATTTATCCACGTCCCGACTGCCGGTTTTTTTATACACTACCCCCACCAACAGAAACAGCAGGGCAGAAATGATGCCATGGCTCACCATCTGAGCCGAAGCGGCGGTCACACTCAAGCGGGTAGCGGCGGCAGCAGCCAAGAGAATATAACCCATGTGGGCAATGGAAGAATAGGCCACCACTTTTTTCATATCCTTTTGAGCGATCGCACAGGAAGCACCATAAAGGGCGCTAATAGCCGCTAGGGTTGCTAAATAGGGGGCAAATTCCACCCAGGCCTCCAGGTAAAGCCCCAATCCAAAACGCAGTAAGCCATAGGTGCCTAGTTTAAGTAAAACCCCTGCCAACAAGACAGAAACGGGAGTGGAAGCTTCCACGTGGGCATCCGGTAGCCAGGTGTGGAAGGGGAAAATGGGAATTTTAATGCCCAAACCGAGCAGTAGGGGCAACAAGAGCAACATTTGGGTTTTTACTGGAAGGGCATCGGCCAAGCTGGGATCGTAGTCAAAGTTGGGTGCCTTGGTCAACCAGAACCAACCCAAGAAAGACACTAGTACCAGAAAACCGGACAGGGCAGTGTAAAGCAAAAACTTCATAGCTGCATAACCCCGCCGTTGTCCTCCCCAAATGGCAATGAGAAAATAAAGAGGAATAATTTCCAGCTCAAAAAAGAGGAAGAATAAGAGCAAATCTTGGGCTAAAAATGCCCCTGCTACCCCACCACTGAGAAGCAACAATAAGGCATAGTAAAATCTCGGTCTTTCTATCTCGGTATTGGTGCTAAAAATGGCAATTACCACCAAAGCACTGTTCAGCAATAATAAGGGCAGAGATAATCCATCAACCCCTAGGTGATAATTCAAACCCAAACTTGGCAACCAGGGATAATATTCCACAAACTGCATCTGGGGATCATTGATGTTAAATTGCCCAGCTAATAAAACGCTCAGCCCAGCCATGGCCACCATAATGCCTAAGGCAATTTTGCGGGAGTAACAATCATGGTCAGGGTTCGGAATAATAGCAATGAGAATAGCTCCAAAAATGGGGCCCCAGATGAGAGCACTGAGCATGGGAATTAAGACTTATGTAAAGTTAGTTAAATTTAAGTTGGCTTGGTAAAAATTTAATTAGATACTATCAAGCTAAAAAAAATTGATAAAAAGTAGGTTAACATCAAGCAAATCAGAAAAAGTTAGTTTTAAATCAAGATTAATTAGTTTTGCTCTTCCCTCAATTAAGGAAGAATTAGGGACAACCAACTGGACCAAAACTGCCTGATCGCCATCCATTGACCGCTGAGGGAAAACCAGATCAGCAGGGCTACCCCCACCAAGATGGTGAGCAGATAAAATTGTGACTGCCCGGTGACATTATATTTGAGGGCACTGCCGCTGAAAATAGTTACCAAACTGACTAGGTTGACTATGCCGTCGATGACGTAACGATCAAACCAAGTGCTGATTTTGGCGATCGCCGCCACCGCTGCCACCACCGTAGCGCCATAAATTTTATCCAAATAAACATCGTAGGCGAACAAATCCTGCAGGAAACGCACCGGCAGTCGACTTGAGCGAGAGAGATTCCGTCGTAAAGGCATAAGACTACCCAACAAAATTCCTGTAATTCCCGCCACCATCAGGAGAGGCATGGCCCATTGGGTAACGGGGGAAGTTAAACCGAGGGGATAGGTGGCTGATAACCAAAAAGACCACTGCAAGGGGGCAATGGGCACCAGCAGAGTCACAATGATCAAACTCACCATGGGCACCGCCATGGGCCAGGGTACTTCCGGGGCCCGGCGGGTTTTGGGCTGGGGTTTACCCAAGAACACTAAACGAAACACCCTGGTTAAATTGAGGGCAGAAAAGAGGTTAACAAAGATCAATAAAGCCAATAGGGGCCAGCTTACCAACCAATCTCCACTAAACCATTTTTGCCAAGTCCAAAACATGCCTAGGGGAAAAACCGCCAACAATCCCGCAGAACCAACCACAAAGGAAGTTGTGGTCACGGGCATACGATTCCATAATCCCCCCATTTCAGTGATATTTTGACCGCTGGTGGTGAAAATAATCGAACCAATGCTCATAAATAACAAAGCTTTGGCGATCGCATGGGCGAAGAGCAACAGAAAGGCAATGTCTACCTCCCCCAAACCCACCGCAATAAATACCAATCCCAGGTAAACGCTGGTGGAATGGGAAAGGGTACGCTTAATGTCAATCTGCGCAATGGCAATGAGCGAGGTCATCACCACTGTCAACGTCCCCAGCACAATCAAGGTCTTGGAGGCGATCGGGGAGAGGGTAAACACCGGCTGTAACTTAATCAACACATAGGCACCGGCTGACACCACCACCGAATTACGCATAATGCCCGCCGGATTCGGGCCCTCCATGGCTTCGTCCAACCAAAGATTGAGGGGAAATTGAGCGCATTTGCCGGTGGGGCCAGCAATTAGAGATAGTCCCAACAAAGTAGCGGTGATGCCGGTCACTGGCACCGTACTAGCCCAGTTGTCCAACTGGGAAAAAGTTAAACCCTGACCATAGCTAGAGAGGGCCACTACCCCCATGAGGAGAATAATATCCCCCACCCTTTTGGTTAAAAAAGCATCCCGGGCGGCGGTAACCACCAGGGGCTGGGCATACCAAAAACCCACCAAAAGATAGGTGGAAAGGGTTAGCATTTCCAACAGGCCATAGCTTAAAAATAGGGAATCACTCAGGGCAATGCCCCCCAGGGCCGCCTCAAAAAAGCCCAATAGTCCATAGAAGCGAGCCAAGGACCAGTCCTTCTCCATATAGCCCAGACCAAAAATCTGGACTAAAAAACTGATGCCAGTCACCACCGATAGGGCCCCCAAACTAACCGGGGAAATCTCCACCGCCAAGGTGAGGTCTAAATCCGCCACCTGGAGCCAATGGAAAACAATTTGCTCACTCGGTGTTTGCCAAATGGCTGAGAGGGCAACCATGCCATGGAGGGCAGAAACCAAAGTCATGAAAATATTGAAGTAGGCAGCCGGTCTGGGGCCCGTTTGTTTAATCAGGCGAAATGACCAAGGCAGGCTAAGGATCGACCCAATCAGACCATAAAAAGGAATAAACCAACTACTTTGTAAAAGAAAATCGGACATTGAGCTTGGGATTGCGAGGAATTTTCGCCTAGGGTTCGCAGAAAATAGGCAATTTGTGATCAGATTTTACGCTATCGCTGCCTCAATTCTGATTTTGGCGATCGCCGTTGTCGGTCTGGGGACGGTTTTATCGCCCCCGTTTAACCATGCAGGTAAACCCTGGCTTTGTAGATCACCAAAATTGATTGAGCAGCCTATTCCAGTTTTCCCAGACCCGAAGGAGTAGCAACATCTAGACTTCCGGTGGAGATGTTTTGCCCCTAGTTTTGGCCTTAGTAGTTTTAGTGGTCTTGGGCGTTTTCGTGGTTTTGGCCTTACTTGTGGAAGTCGTTTTTTTTGCTTTTGACTCCGCTGGTAATTCCGGCTCTAGGGATGATTCCGATTCAACCACCGCTTCCGTTGACCCATTGCTTGGTTCTTCTGTCAAAGAAGTCGCCCCAGAAGACGGTTGGCGATCGCCGTTGTCAGTATCAAGATCGTCAAGCTTCTCTGCCGGCAAGGGTCCAGTCTCCCCCTGGTTTAGCTCTAGGTTTTCTGGAGACTCCAGGCTATTCTCTTGCTTTTCCCCCTTATGGCCATGCTCAGACTTTTTCTCAGAACTATCGGGGTTAAAGGGAGTCTTTTTAACCCGACGGGGGGTTTGTTCAACCGGCTCGGCAATCTGTTCCACAAAACCAAAACAATTGCGTTGGGGAATCAAGCGAGCCAAAATCTGATAAAACTTCGGCCGCTCCTCCGAATCCTTGCGAAAACGGTAGGGGGGTTGATCGCTCCAAATTAAGGGCAAATGCTGATTGTTGGGGCGATTTTCATAGCTTTTCAGCTCATTGCGATAGACACTAAAAACAGGCCGGCGACATTGGGGAATAAATTGCCACACTCCCCGCAAAACAAAAATACCAGGATCGCTTTTCTCATGCTGTTCTGTGCCCATCCAGACCACTTTAAAGCTTAACCCTTCTCCTTTGGACTGGGGATAGCACTTGATCCAGGCTAACTTTCCTTCCAACGCCGCCGCCACCGCAATGGCTCGCCTAGGCAAATATAAAGTAAAATTGGCATCCCGAATCTGTACGTAATATCGTTCTTCCCCTTTTTTTACCACCCCGCGCAACCAACCGATCGCCTGATAATAGTTTTTGGCGGTGGTATCTAGGGTAGTGTTGGCTGGGGCTTCGGGAATTAGATCATCTGCCGCGGCCACATTGGTTTCTAAAAGCTCAGTCTCGGGGGTCTTTTTGGGCGGCTTCGGGGGGGTGGGTTGCATAGTATTAACAATCTTGGACGCTCGGTAAACACTGAATCCAGTGTCTGAATTAGTATGAGTGACAATTACCTCCAAGGCAAGGGGAGGAGAAATGACAAAGCCAAGCAAAAATGCCCTTGTCACCGGAAAAACTAAAGGGTTCCGGCCACACGGCAAGAACCCCTAGGTTGAACTAATTTAAGTAACAATGAGAACGGGATTTAGCCCGATTTCCCACCAGAAATACGGGTAGTTCAAAAAAATTTCATTAATCGAATCAAACTGGTGAAACGACGGCGAACAAAAACTAAGCCCTAGTAGCGGCTACCACCATAGCTTTTACGACCGCCACCAAAGGAACCACCGCCACTGCGATTTTCCCGGGGCTTGGCTTTGTTAACCTTGAGGTCACGACCCATCCATTCTGCGCCGTCTAGGGCTTCAATGGCAGCCGTTTCTTCGGCGTCAGCTTCTAGCTCGACAAAACCGAAGCCCCGCATGCGACCAGTTTCCCGGTCGGTGGGGAGCTGGACCCGCTTTACGGAACCGTATTCAGCAAAAACCGCGGTTAAATCGGCTTCTGAAACGTCATAGGACAGGTTGCCTACATAAATTGACATGGATTTTCTCCAAAAACTGAGGGATATGTAGAGGGTGATTTCGGAGAAATGCCTGTCAATGGAAAAACGCGAAAAACCGTTAATACTAGAAACAAATGCTACCAACCGATCATTACTCTATGGAGGCATAGTAACACGTTCTCCCCTCGGCTGGGGATATTAGGTCTTGAATTCCTGATATGGAACCACGAAAATTCCTCCCCCAGAGTAACCAGAAAAGAATGGTACCATTGCTTAGACGGCTCGTGCCTATAGCTTATACCAACCTTTACCTAACTCAAATTTTCGAGCTTAGCTTTCCATGACCAACGCCGCCCTAGACGATAAAACCATCGTTCGTGACTATTTTAATTCCACCGGCTTTGACCGTTGGCGCCGGATCTATGGTGACGGCCAAGTCAATTTCGTGCAAAAAGACATCCGGGTGGGGCATCAACAAACCGTTGACTCGGTGGTGGCCTGGTTAGTGGCGGACGGAAATTTACCTGGCTTGTTAGTCTGTGATGCGGGATGTGGGGTAGGTAGTTTGAGCATTCCCCTGGCCCAAGCGGGCGCATTGGTCTATGGCAGTGATATTTCCGAAAAAATGGTGGGGGAAGCCCAACAAAAGGCCCAGGAAGTTTTGGCCTATGGCAATCAGCCCACGTTTATGACCCAGGATTTAGCCCAGTTGGGGGGGAAATATGACACGGTTATTTGTCTGGATGTGTTGATTCACTATCCAACCGAGGAGGCGTCAGCGATGATTAGCCACTTGGCCTCCCTGGCCGATCGCCGTTTAATTTTGAGCTTTGCCCCCAAAACCCTAGGCTTGACTGTGCTCAAAAAAATTGGGGGACTGTTTCCCGGTCCCAGTAAGACCACCAGGGCCTATCAACATAAAGAAGCAGACATTCGCAAAATTTTGGGAGATAACGGCTTTTCCATTGCCCGTACCGGCATGACCAGTACCCGTTTCTACTATTCCCGTATTTTAGAGGCGGTGCGCTCTTAAGTTCCCATGGCCATTACCCCTACCCAATTGTTGGATTGGAAGCGTCAACAACGGCCTATTGTGGCCCTTACTGCCTGGGATACGGCGATCGCCTCGGTGTTGGATGCGGCGGGAGTGGAAATTATTCTGGTGGGGGATTCC
The DNA here is from genome assembly GCF_010222815.1 of Synechocystis sp. CACIAM 05. Lineage (GTDB taxonomy): Bacteria > Cyanobacteriota > Cyanobacteriia > Cyanobacteriales > Microcystaceae > Synechocystis. Next base: position 3,085,229 of record NZ_CP019225.1, read on the forward strand.
CTCGGAATGGTGGTCTTGGGCTACGAAACTACCCTACCGGTGAGCTTGGACACCATGATTCACCACACAGCGGCAGTTAAAAGGGGAGTGCAAAGAGCATTGGTGGTCTGTGACCTACCCTTTTTGACCTATCAGGAAAGTCCAGCCCAGGCCATGGGGTCAGCGGGAAGGGTTTTGCGGGAAACCGGTGCCCAGGCAGTGAAATTAGAAGGGGGTCACCCCCGTATGGTGGAAACCGTAGCTCGACTAACGGAGGTGGGCATTCCGGTGATGGGTCATGTGGGCTTAACGCCCCAATCAGTCCATCAGTTGGGTTATCGGCAACAGGGCCAGGACCCGGTCACAGCGGAGAAAATTCTTCATCAGGCGATCGCCTTGGCAGAGGCGGGGGTGTTTGCCATTGTTTTAGAACATATTCCTAGCGAACTAGCGGCTAGTATCACTGAGCAGTTGCCCATTCCCACCATTGGCATTGGGGCAGGGCCCCAGTGTGACGGCCAGGTGTTGGTGACGGCGGATTTACTCGGTTTGACAGTCAAACAACCGCCCTTTGCTCCGGCCTATCTGAATTTACGGCACACCATTACGGAAACAGTGCATAAATTCAGTGGAGAAGTGCGACAAAGACAATTTCCCCGGCGGGGTTAGGGAACAAACTAAAACTTTGCCAACAGGCTGCCCAGGCTGCAGCAACGACCATAACTGATTGACTGCCGAAAAATCTATGACCAAAACTGCTGTTGTTTTACTATCCGGAGGGTTAGATTCCGCCACCGTAGCGGCGATCGCCAAAGAGGAAGGGTACCGAGTTATTGCCCTTTCTTTTAACTACGGCCAACGCCATGACCGGGAATTGCGAGCGGCGGCAGACATCGTTCAAGCCCTGGGGCTCCCAGAACATTTCAGCATCAACCTAGACCTGGCCCAGTGGGGAGGCTCTTCACTGACTGATCGCCAACAAACCTTGCCCCAGACAGGGGTAGAACCGGATATTATTCCTTCCACCTATGTGCCGGGGCGTAACACCGTATTTATTGCCCTCGGTTTATCTTTAGCTGAAGCCAAGGAAGCCGAAGCGGTATTTTTGGGCATCAATGCCATCGACTATTCCGGTTATCCTGATTGCCGCCCTGAATATTTAGCAACCTATCAACAATTGGCGGCCCTGTCATCCAAAGTGGGGGTAGAAGGAAGACCCATTCAATTGCTAGCTCCCCTGATTGAATTGAGCAAAGTTGACATTGTCCATAAAGCTTTGGAATTGGGAGTCCCCATTTCCCAAACCTGGTCTTGCTACGCCGGGGGGGAAGAACCCTGTGGTCGCTGTGACTCCTGCCGTTTGCGGGATCAGGCTTTAATTGAGGCAGGGCATCCAGAACTGGCCAGTGCCAAGGGCCGTCTTTGGAGGGAAAAAGTTGACTGAACTCCCCCTTCTTGCTGGACGGAGAAAAGGTAATTCCCGTTCGCATTAATCAAGGTCAGCCAGGAAGCTTTGCAACCAGTACACCAGGAGCTAACCTCCGTTGGAACATCTCGGGTATATTGACCTTCATTGACGGCAGATTTGATTGGGGAAAAACAACCATGGTTAAGTTAGGGCAGTTATTGGCATCGGTTCCAGAGGTGGTGGCCGCCGCCCCTTGGTTGGCCCAGGAATCGGATCGTTGCCCTGCCCTAGGGAAAATAGTGACTGGTTTATCTACCAATTCCCATGCCTGTCCCCCTGGCACTTTATTCATTGGCATGCCGGGCACCAGGGTTGACGGAGGGGAGTTTTGGTCCGGGGCCCTAGAAGCTGGGGCGATCGCCGCTGTGGTCAGTGAGAAGGCGTTGCAAAAATTTCCGCCCCAAAATGGAGAATGCGTCATTGCGGTGCCGGATTTAGTGCCGGTGTGTGCCGGCCTTGCGGCGGCCTTTTACCAACATCCTGCCCAAACGTTGCAGCTGGTGGGAGTAACGGGCACCAATGGCAAAACCACCACCAGCCATTTGATTGAATATTTCCTCAATCAACAGCAACGGTCCAGTGCTTTGCTAGGAACCCTCTACACCCGTTGGCCTGGTTACCAAAAGACCGCCACCCACACCACCCCCTTTGCGACGGATTTACAGAAACAATTGGCCGAAGCTCTCCAGGCGGGCAATCAATACGCCGTGATGGAAGTCAGTTCCCATGCCTTGGCCCAGGGCAGGGTTTTGCAATGTGGCTTTGCCTGCGCTGTGTTCACCAACCTCACCCAGGATCATTTGGACTTCCACGGCACCATGGAAAATTATTTTGCTGCCAAGGCTTTGTTGTTTAAGGAGTCATATCTCCAAGGTCGGGCGGTGATCAACCAAGATGATCCCTACGGCCAAAGGTTAATCGATCGCCTACCGTTGGATCAGGTTTACGCCTACAGCGTCAACGATAGCACTGCGGACTTTTACACCAAGGATTTGGACTATCAACCCACCGGGGTTAAGGGCACGTTTGTTACTCCCCAGGGGGAATTTCCTTTCCTGTCCCCCTTAGTAGGGCAATTTAACTTGGCCAATGTGCTAGCGGCGATCGCCAGTGGCCTGCACCTTGGGCTAGATCCAGCCGCCATGGTGAAGGATTTACTCGATTTTCCTGGGGTACCGGGGCGCATGGAGCAGGTAAAAATCCGCCCGGATCAAGACATTTCTGTGATGGTGGACTATGCCCACACCCCGGACAGTTTGGAAAATGCCCTCAAGGCCGCCCGCCCCTTTATCCCCGGCCGCTTGATTTGTGTATTTGGTTGTGGTGGCGATCGGGATCGTACCAAACGGCCCTTAATGGGCAATATTGCGGCTCAGCTGGCCGACCTAGCGGTGGTTACCTCCGATAATCCCCGTACCGAAGACCCCGAACAAATTTTGGCCGACGTAGTGCAAGGCATCAGTCTAGACATCGAACCCTGGATCATTGGCGATCGGGCCACCGCTATCCATAAGGCGATCCGGGAAGCAAAACCGGGGGATGGGGTGTTAATTGCCGGTAAAGGCCATGAAGATTACCAAATTTTAGGTACAGAAAAAATTCACTTCGATGACCGGGAACAGGCCAGGGAAGCGTTGATTTTACGCTACAGCTAGCATTGCAACCCCTAAGAATCTATTGGACAGGTTTCAGTTTGCTCCGCAAAAAGTGGATCCAATGGCAGGGGACTTTTAGCTGGTCCTCAGCCAAAATTAGGAGCATCGGGGGGTTTTTAAAACACGTCTCAACTGCCCGTTGCCGACTCAAACACAGGACAATGGCCATCCGCCCTCACCTCTAACCCCATAAGAGGAGAAGCGGGATTACGGCAATGATGATGCTGAAAATGTCGGCAGTTGGCACAGCAATCGAAATCTACCGGGCGCTTAGTGCTTTGATTTTGTTTGAGCAATTCCCTTTGGCTGATCCCCCTTAATACCAGTTCTTCCCCCTGCCAACGGGCCTGCACAATGCCGGTTTCGCCAAATTTGCCCCAACGGGAATTTTCTAGAATTTGCCCGTCTAAATGGATCATCACTTCCCCCAGGTGATGAATCTGCTTATTGGGTTCTAGCTCGTGGATTTCTCCTTCATAAATTTGGGACGGCGGGGGAGTGGGTTGTACAAATCGATCGCCAATGGGCAGGGCTACCGCATTGCCGGCGGCGGGGGAATGGAGCTGGTAGCGACTTTGTAATTCTTCTAAACTAGTTAAGTCTTCAATATCCGAGGGTTGCCCATGGACAAACACCAAATGTTGGGGACGGAGATTATGGATCAACTGGGTAGTGTTGCGGCCATCACTATGGTCTGCCAACAAATAATCCTCCAGCTCATATTGGGGAAACTCTTCTAGGTCTTCCCAGGCAAAGTTCACCAAACAACTGGGTAAGGTAACCAACTGGGGCACAAACACTGTCCATAACCCCGGTAAGGCGGCGGGACTAGGCCAAAAAGCAGGCCAAGTTGTGGTGATTACTATGGATGGGGCCGATAGGGATAGTTCGCCCTGGTCATCGGTGAGGGGCTGCAGATGGGGATAAACTTTATCGTCCCAAAATAGGGGTTGGTGTTGGGCAAAATTGCGGACATTATCGGGGAGATGGTCAATTATTCCCTGGTAAGCGTCACAACCTCTGGCCACGGATTCCCCTGCCCAAAGGTTAACTTGACGCCCGGTGAACTGATGGTGGGTCCGTAGTAACTTGAGAATTTCCTGGGCTAAACCCAAGGGAGGCACTGGCAGGAGAATATTTCTCCCCTTGGCTAGCACCGTTTCGATCGCCTGGATAAATTGTTTTTCCTGTTGACGACGGTGGGGTAAACGGCGGTTGCCATACTGTCCTTCTAGGATCAGCACATCCGGTTTCAGACCCCGCAGGGGAGTCAAGGCCAGACCGTCTACTAACTGGAGATGGGAAAGGCAATAATCCCCGGTATAAATCACCCGGTAAAGGCGATCGCCGTTATGGTATTCGAGCAAAATTAGGGCAGCCCCCGGTAAATGCCCCGCCGGTAATAATTCCACTGTGAGGCCAGGCAAAACCTCCTGGGGCGATCGCCAGGGTAAAACCCGACAAAAGGGGGGCACAACCTCATCGGGCCAATTCAGGGGCAGTAACCGTTGGGTAACCTCACTGGCCAGAATGGGAATGTGGGGAAATTGTTGGTGAAATTGCCACAACCCCAAACCGTGATCCCTGTGGGCATGGCTACAAAAAACCAGATCCACTGTCCCCGGATCCGCTGCCAACAATGGTGTTAAGTCTTCTAAACCACAGTCGAGCAGAATCCTATAGGGTCCCAAATGCAGTTCCAGACAAATCCCCCCATCCCGGGGACCCACTCCATAGGGAAGAAAGGATATATTGGCAAAAGCCTTGCCCTGGGTCGGCACGGAAAAAGTCATGGAAGCTTGGCGATCGGCCCTGGGGGCAAAGCAAAATCAGTCACGATAACAGCGGAGAGCTGGGGCAAGACTAATGGGCAGAACCATTGCCGTCATATTTGTCCGTGTCGTAATAGCCATTTTTGGTGCCGAAAAATAGACATGCCAGGGTAAATACCGCTGTTAGACCAATCAAAATCAATTTGACATCCATAGAATTATGTCGCAAACAAAGCAAACGTCGCCCCCATCGTAACTCGTTTCCCCCAAGGGGAGCAGAATTTTCCTGCCATTTGCATCCCAGACCAGAGCGATGGGATTGACAACGCTGCTAGCAACAAAATTAGTAGTCAAAAAGAACTATCTGATTTGACCCATACCAATTTTCAAGGCATGGTATAGGTGGAACTTTACCACACCAAAGATATCGACTGCATCGATATTGGGTTGTTGCTTTACGGTTTTTGCGATGAAATTTTTTAAAATCACTACCCTGATAATTAGCCTGATTGTTCTCACTAGTTGCCAGGGCCCAGGGGTCAATGGGGACGAAGACAGAAAACAGGTGACCATCCTTGGGGTAATGATTGGAGAACAACAGGAAAAAATTGAACAAGCCCTAGCACCCTTTACCGAAGCCACTGGCATCGAAGTGGTTTACGAAGGCGTTGATACCTTTGCCACCACCTTACCCATTCGGGTCGACTCCGGTCGAGCTCCCGATTTAGCCATGTTTCCCCAGCCGGGATTGATGGCGAATTTTGCCAGGGAAGGAAAATTAGTTCCCCTAGGGGAAATTCTCACCCCGGAGGAAATGACAGAGGCCTATGACCAGGCTTGGTTGGATTTAGCTGCGGTGGATGGCACCGTTTACGGTGTTTGGTATCGAGCCTCGGTCAAAAGTCTAGTTTGGTTTAATCCCCAAGAGTTTGCTGCCAATGGTTATGAAGTTCCTGGCACTTGGGAAGAAATGATGGCCCTTAGTCAACGGTTGATTGATGAAGGCAAAACTCCCTGGTGTCTGGGCATCGAAAGTGGCAATGCTACGGGCTGGGTGGGCACCGATTGGGTCGAAGATATTATGTTACGCACTGCTAGTCCGGCAACCTATGATCAGTGGGTAGCCCATGATATTCCCTTCAACGATCGCCGGGTGGAAAATGCCCTGGATATTTTTGGCGAAATTACCCAGAACGAAAAAATGATTTACGGCGGGAAGGTGGGAGCTTTGAGCACGCCTTTTGGAGATTCTATTTTAGGATTATTTACCGATCCCCCCCATTGTTATCTACACCGCCAAGGGAATTTCATTGCCGCTTTTTTGCCGTCGGATGTGGACGATGACCAGGTTGATATTTTCCCTTTGCCCCCCATTGAAGAAGAGTATGGCTTACCCATCCTGGTGGCAGGGGATATTTTTGCCATGTTTAACGATACGCCGGAAGCTAGGCAGTTGATGGCATATTTGGCGAGCTCCCGGCCCCATGAAGTAGCCACCACTTTAGGAGCTTATATTTCTCCCCACAAAAACATTGACCTGAATCTCTATCCCGATCGCCTGACCCGTAAACAGGCGGAAATTTTGAACAAGGCGGAGGTGATTCGTTTTGATGCGTCCGATATGATGCCGGGAGCGGTGGGCACGGGGACGTTTTGGTCTGGCATGGTGGACTACATCGGCGGCGCCGACGGTACTCAAGTTTTAAACACCATTGAAAGAAGTTGGCCCCGTTAGATGCCTTAGTTGCTGCCGCACTGTTGTTATTTGGAGGAAAAGAAAAATTTGTTTTATCGCATTGTTAATGTTCTGTTGGCGATCGCCATTGGTTGTGGCGGGGTAATCGGTTTGTTTTACTTGGCTAACTATGCCATTAATGCTCTGCCCAAACCTTGGAATAAAAGGATATTGCCCTGGGTGTATGTAACCCCGGCTTTATTCTTTCTGTCGGCCTATCTAATATTTCCTACCCTAGAGACTGCCTATTTAAGCTTTTTTGATGGGCGCTCCAGGAATTTTGTCGGACTAAAAAATTACGTTTTTGCCTTCACAGACCACACCATGTTGGTGGCATTTCGCAACAACTTATTATGGTTAGTACTGGTCACAGGCATCAGCGTTAGTTTGGGGTTAATTATTGCTGTCTTGGTGGATAAAGTCCGCTACGAGGCGATCGCCAAGTCGATCATCTTTTTACCCATGGCCATTTCCTTTGTGGGGGCCAGCGTCATTTGGAAATTTGTCTACGCCTACAGGCCAGCGGGGGCCGAACAAATTGGCTTGCTCAATGCCATTGTAACTAGCTTGGGCTTTGCCCCAGTGGGATGGTTGGTGGAGCGATCGGTGAACAATTTTGCCCTCATCGCCATCATGATTTGGCTCTACACCGGCTTTTGTATGGTTATTCTTTCCGCCGCAGTGAAAGGCATTCCCGCTGATGTCATTGAAGCGGCTAGGATTGACGGAGCTAACAGTTGGCAAATTTTTTGGCGCATTACCATTCCCATGATCCGCTCTACCCTGTTAGTAGTCAGTACTACCATGGTGATTTTAGTGCTGAAGGTATTCGACATTGTTTTTGTCATGACCGGCGGTAACCAGGGCACGGAAGTAATCGCTAGCTTGATGATTAAGGAAATGTTTAATTATCGCAACTTTGGCCGGGGAAGTACCATTGCCGTCATTTTATTGCTGTTAATTGTGCCCGTGATGATCACCAATATTCGTCGTTTTAAAGCTCAGGAGAAATTACGTTAATGACCAAAGCCGTTAATAAATCTAATAGGACTAATAACACTAATAGAAAAACAGAATTTTGGCAAAAACTTCCCATTCACATAGCAATTCTCACCATTGCCTTCATTTGGACATTGCCTAGTTTAGGTCTATTTATTAGCTCCCTACGGCCCCGGGGGGACATGCTCAGCACTGGTTGGTGGACAGTATTTTGGCACCCCCTAGAAATTACCCAGTTTTATCTGGGCAACTATGGGGACGTTTTACGCTCCTCCGGCATGGGGGAAGCTTTTTTAAACAGTTTGACCATTGCTGTGCCTGCCACGGTGATTCCCATTGCCATTGCCACCTTTGCCGCTTACGCCTTTGCTTGGATGACCTTTCCGGGACGACAATTATTATTTATTTTGGTGGTCTGCCTACTGGTGGTGCCTTTACAAACCACTCTCATTCCTGTTTTGAGGGTTTATGCCCAATTGGGCCTAGCGGGCACTTTCCTCGGGGTTTGGTTAGCCCACACTGCCTATGGTCTGCCCCTGGGTATCTACCTGTTACGCAACTACATTGGCGCTTTACCTAGGGATTTAATCGAAGCAGCGGCGGTGGATGGTGCTTCCCATTTAAAAATTTTTACCAAGTTAATTGTGCCCCTCTCCATGCCGGCGATCGCCTCCTTTGCCGTGTTTCAATTCCTCTGGGTATGGAATGATTTATTGGTCGCCCTGGTTTACCTAGGAGGCACTGCTGACGTTGCCCCTGTCACCATCCAACTAAGTAATTTAGTCGGCTCCCGGGGACAGGATTGGTACCTATTAACTGCTGGGGCTTTCATCAGCATGATTGTACCTCTGGTAGTCTTCTTTGGTTTGCAACGGTACTTTGTGCGGGGCATTCTGGCCGGATCGGTTAAATCCTAGCTGGCAATAACTCGATTGACTAAAGCCATCACATCACTGCGGCTGAGTTTTTCCTTACCCAGGGCCAAAACATCCAAGGTGCCATAGGCAAGGGTGAGGGGAATTTTACAGAAATTGAGGGCCGGACCGTGGGGCAAAGATTTGGTGTATTGATCTGCCAACGCCAAATTGTAACGGGCATACTTGTGCATATCCGCCAGTTCCCAACCCTGGGGAAAAAAGCTTACCCCCCGGCGCTTATCTTCCTTATAGTTGCGGACAATGTTCACCGCCTGGAGTCCCCGACCAAAACCAATGGCATGGGAGCGATTCGTTTGGGTGCCATCGTGCCAAGCCCACAAATCCGACAGCAGCAGACCCACCGCCCCCGCTACACTAAAGGTGTATTGGTCCAACTCGCCTTCCGTTTTGATTTGCCAGTTGTGGATCGCCCAAAAAGCCATCCGGTCCGACATGGCCGCCGTGGCATCCCAAACTCTAGGAGCAATGCTTTCCGGGGCCAGCAGGGCCCATTCTCCCACCCTTAAAGTTACCTCAGGCAAGAGGTTGCGGTAGGGGTCTAATCCCCGAATAAAGTCCTCACTGTGGGAATTTTCCGTCGCACTCTGGAGATTAAGACTAATCTGATTTAGGATTCTCGCTTTGGTCTCCGCATCGAGGTCTGGGTGATCTTCCACTTCATCGATCGCCCGCATACAAAGGTAGGCAGAGGCCACCGCATCGAGAAGCTGATCAGGCAAAATGCTAATGGGAATGTAGAATGTCCGACTGGTTTCTTGCAAAACCTTAAGGGCATTACGACGTAGGCTCATGCGATCAACTCCTGACACCAAAAATTTAAGCGGACTCTCAACTTACCTATTCAGGTCTGCAATGCTAGGCAATAGGTTCCAGCGGGGCCAAGGGGAGTTTTTCGTCACTCCATAACCTGGCAGATCCTAGGATCTTTAAATCCCCCAATGCCCCGACCCGGGTAAATTGAGCAAAACAATCACCCCATTCTATTACGGCTTTGCGGGTGTGCTACAGACAAATGGGGGCCAGGGGTAGTAAGCCATTGCTTTTCCTGAATGATCCCCCATTGTGGGCACTCCTTAGATCCGCCAACCTCAATCCTATGGCTAAACTCAGTCTTGGTTCCCGTCTTTTCCTTTCCCATATTCTGGTGATGCTAGTGGGGTTGGGCAGTTTCGTTTCCCTGGCAAAAATATCTTCCCCCCGCATGTTTGTTCTGCGCCTGGAGGAGTTAGAAAGTCAGGGATTTATCACTGTTCGTTCCGCCAAAACCTATCTGATCCGAGGTTTTGAAACTGCCTGGAATCGCAGTTCCCTCTGGGCAATTATCTTTGGGGCCAGCGCCGCCGGAGGGTTGAGCTTCCTAGCCGCAGACCGGATTATGCAACCCCTCGATCGCCTAAAGTTAGCCACGAAAAATTTGGCAGAGGGCGATTTACAGTCCCGGATGCCCCCCAGTGACATTCCTGAATTGGAGGAGTTGGGCCAGAGTTTTAACCGCATGGCGGATAGCTTGGAAAATGTGGAACAACAACGGCGGGAACTGGTGAGTGACCTGACCCACGAATTACGTTCCCCTTTAACGGTGGTGCGGGGCTATTTGGAACAATTGGCGGAGGGCACCATTGCCGGGGATGCGGAACTATACCAACGACTGGTGGGGGAAACCCGCAGGTTGGAACGGCTAACGGTGGATTTACAAGAATTGTCCAAGGTGGAAGCTGGTTATTTATCTATCCAACGGCAACCCCTAGACCTTTATCCCCTGTTGGCAAAATTACAACAACGGTTTGCGGATCAGTTATTGGAAGATGGCCCGGAATTAATCCTCGCTGTCCAACCCCCTCTCCCAACAGTATTGGCGGATCCGGACCGCACTGAGCAAATTTTGGTCAATTTAATTGGCAATGCGGTGCGTTATACCCCCAGCGGTGCCATTACCATCGACGCCTATCTTGGTACGGATAGGAAAGATACGGAAGAGGAAAATTTACTCTGGGTGACTGTTGCTGATACGGGCATTGGCATTGCAGAGGAGGATTTACCCTACGTGTTTGAGCGATTTTGGCGGGCTGATAAATCCCGTTCCCGTTATTCCGGTGGCACGGGCCTGGGGCTGGCGATCGCCAAACGGTTGGTGGAATTGCAGGGGGGCAGTTTGACTGTCACGAGTACCCTGGGCCAAGGTAGTGAGTTTAGCTTTTCCCTACCATTGGTCTGAAGGCTGATCGCCCCTGGGAAAATGTTTGTAACACTTTCAGCCAGAATAATCCCCGCTTACCTTCCCCAGTCAAACCCAGACAAAGATAAGGTAGAGTTGTGGTTTGGCATTATTCCAACATTATGCACAAGAAATCAAAGGCCCAATTGCAGGATTATTTCAAGGATTTAACCGCAATGGGGAATGCTTCATCGGAGCAGATGGAGGCCAACCGGGATGGCATCCAGGGGGAAACGGCGGAAAATATTAATCCTCCCCCGCAAAATCCGAAAAAAAGGCTATCTTTACCGAATTTATCTAGTCCGTCCTTGGCAGCAGAGGCGGAAAACCTAGAAAGTGCAGGGCAACCTGGGTCAGACTACTTATCTAATTCATTCGGCCAAGCTAATAAAACCAATGTTGCCGTTGCGCCGGTAAATTCAGATTACATTGCCCCAGAGAAATTGGAAGATCAACCCAGGGAATTTTTCGGCAGTAAACGCTGGATCTGGTTGGGAGGGATTTTAGTGCTGTTGGTGGGGGGCACGGCCCTGACTCTGCCCAAGGCTTTGGAAATGGTGAACGGTTGGCGACAGGAAGCCCAACTCAAAGCTTACGAGCAGGAACAACACCAAGATTCCGAGGTGCTTAGGCTGGCTCTATTGCCCCCAGATCAAAGACGGAGTAAGTTGGAGGCGATCGCCAACCAAGAAGAATTATCCCTGGAAAGAAGTCGGGCTAGGTTTTTGCTAGCAGGGGATTTATTGGCGGAATTTGAGGGAGGGCCAGCGCTCCGAGTATTAGAAGGATTGGAAGTGCAATATCCAGTGTTAGCGCCCTACATTTTGCTGATGCGGGGCCGGGGCTATCAATTGAGCAACGAAAATGACCAAGCGGAAGCCACTTGGCAAAGCATTTTAGATCAGTATCCCGACTCCCCCGTGGTAGTCAATGCCCTGGAAAATTTGGGCAGTTTGGATGAAACCTATTGGCAACAGGCGATCGCCGACCATCCGGGCCATCCCCGCACCTTGGCTATTCTCCATCAGCAGTTGGAAAGTGAACCTAATGCTCTAGAAATCCAACGGCAAATTTTACAAAATCATCCCACCGATGGCCGCACTGCTGCTGTGATTAATTCCCTCACAGCCAATCACCAAGGAGAGTTAACCCCTGAGGATTGGCAGGCCATGGGGGACAACTTTTGGCACCGCCGCATCTATAACCAGGCGATCGCCCCTTATGAAAAGGCTCCCAGCAATGCCCGTAATCTTTATCGTTTAGCCAGGGCCCAACAGATTAGCAAACTAGATAATGAAGCAAAGGAAAATTATCGCCAATTAATTGCCACCTACCCCGACAGCGAAGAAACCGCTTTAGCCCTGCGACGTTTAGCGGAATTGGTCCCCCCCAGGGAAGGGGTGCAATATTTACAGCAGTTAGAGCAACAATTTCCTGACCAAGGGGCCTCTGCCTTGGCGGCCCGCATAGATCTGCTGGCGAAATTTGATGCTAACCAAGCCCAACAGGCCCGGCAAGCTCTCCTGCAAAAGTACCCCAATTCCGATGCTGCGGCTGATTACCGTTGGCGTCAGGCCCAGGAGTTTGCTAAAGCCGGCAATTACACTGAAGCTTGGCGCTGGGCCAAGGAAATTGCCAATCAAAATCCCCAGAGTGACGTTACCCCCAAAGCGATTTTTTGGATCGGGAAATGGGCCCAACAACTAGGGCGATCGGCAGATTCCAAAGCCGCTTTTGAAACGGTCTTGGCTAAATATCCCCAGTCCTACTACGCTTGGCGATCGGCGGTGTTACTGGGTTGGCAGGTGGGGGACTTTAACTCAGTGCGTTTCCTCAACCCCCCGGTGACGGTGCCGGATCAGCGCCCCTTACCCCCGGCCGGTTCCCCCACCTTTCGGGAGTTGTATCGTCTTGCCCAGGATCAAGAGGCGATCGAACTTTTCAATGCGGAAGTTCGGGCCCGGGCAGAGGGGGAAGCCACACCGGAGCTAACGGTCAATGAAGGTTTTACAGAAGCTTTACTCAAGCTGACCCAACAGGAGTATTTACAGGGCATCAACCAAGTCCTGAACTTGCGCAATCCTGAAGACCCGGAACAGAGAAAACAATGGGAAGAACTACGGGGCACCAGGGATTATTGGCAAACCCTCTTTCCTTTTCCCTACCAACAATTAATTTTTGAATGGTCGGAAAAACGTCAGGTCAATCCATTTTTGGTCACTGCCTTAATTCGTCAGGAATCCCGCTTTGAAAAGAATATCCAGTCTCCCGTGGGAGCAACGGGGTTGATGCAGATAATGCCTGCCACAGCAGAGTGGATTGCGCCCCAAATTGGTCTGAAGGAATATTCCCTCACCGATCCCACCGATAACGTCAATATGGGCACTTGGTATTTTGACCATACCCATAAAACCTATAACAACAATTCTGCCCTGGCGGTGGCTAGCTACAATGCGGGGCCGGGCAATGTGGCCAAATGGTTACAGGAATTTAACAACGCTGACCCTGATCTATTTGTGGAACGCATTCCCTTTGCGGAAACGAAAGGTTATGTGGAGTCTGTCTTTGGTAATTATTGGAATTATTTACGCATTTATGACCCCGATGTGGAAAAACTGATGGGGCAGGTAGGGAAGAATTAATCTCGTTTTTATTTAACTCAGAGCCTTGGCACCGGGAATCTCGGGCAAGTTTTATGCCGCCGACGTTAGCTTGGGGATCGCAGCAAAAATCTTCTTTGGCAACACCAAAATAGCCAATCTCCCTTATTCGTCCATTAGAATTGCAATTAGTCAGGCACTCGGGCCAGGTTTTATCCATCCCTTAAGGTGTGATTTACTGATTTCCGCCCGGAAAAATGGGTCCCGTTCCCCGCATTTACTATGATCAAACGTTTTTTCCTCACCATTCTGTTCTTTGCTGGTCTGTGGTTTGCCCTCAATCTCTATCTCCAACACCATGGTTTGGCCCACCGTGGTAATTACGACAGCTTGATCATTAACTTCAGAAACGATATCCCCACCCAGACCCTGACGGCGGATATCCAAGCCATCGATGGCAAGTTAGAAAAAACGGTCGATTTTAATAGTATTTTCTCGATCAAAGATTATGTTTACACCGTTAAAGGCGATGGGGAAGATTTAAAACGGCTGCGGCGATCGCCTTTGATGAAGGAGGTGGACTACGTTGAACCCAACTATGTTTACCAAGCCCTAGAAGTGCCCAACGATCCTGAATACAGTAAGCAATGGAATCTCCGGGCGATCGCCATGGAATCGGCCTGGGATGGTAGTAAGGGAGAAGGGGTAACGGTTGCGGTGATTGATACCGGAGTAACCAGGGTTCCAGATTTACGACAAACCCAATTTGTCACTGGCTATAACTTTGTGGACGATAATCGTGACACCACCGACTACAACGGCCATGGCACCCATGTGGCGGGAACCATTGCCCAGGCCACTAATAACGAATATGGGGTAGCAGGTATTGCCCCCAAGGCTAAAATTATGCCCCTGAAAGTGCTGGGGGACAACGGCGGCGGTACCGTGGCGGACATTGCCGAAGCCATTATCTATGCGGCAGATAATGGGGCCAGCGTGATCAATATGAGCTTGGGGGGCGGCGGTGAAAGTAAAACCCTGGCCGATGCTATTGACTACGCCTACAGCAAAGGGGTGGTAATTATTGCGGCGGCGGGTAATGAAGGACAAAATGCCGCGGCCTATCCCGGTCGGTACCCGAAGGTAATCAGCGTGGCTGCCACCGATGCCACGGGCAATAAGGCGGACTATTCTAATTACGGTGCAGGGGTGGACATTGCCGCTCCTGGGGGTAGCACCGACGGCAAAGACGGCAAAATTCTCCAAGAAACCATTGACCCAGATACCAGGGAACCAGTATTGATGGGTTTTCAGGGCACTAGCATGGCGGCTCCCCATGTGGCCGGCACAGCCGCTTTGATCCAATCGGTGCAACTGCAACAGGCAAAAGTTGGTTTATCGACAAGGGCGGCAGAAAATTTAACCATAGCCGAAGTGTCGGAACCAGAAACGGTATTAAAAATTCTCAAAGCCTCCGCCCGCTCTGTGCCCAACGATAGTCTGAATTACTACGGTGCTGGCCATGTCAACGCCGGGGAAGCCGTCAAACAGGCCCAACAAGGAGAGATTTCCTTCCGGGATTTCATGCGTTGGTTGCGGGATAACGGTTATCTCAATCCCATCTTTTGGTTCGACGGGGGAGCCGTCGCGTTCCTACCCAAATTAGCCATGGTGTTGGGGTCATACCTGTTGGTGTTACTGTTGCGGATCTATCTACCGTTGCAATTTACCTGGCCGTTCAACTGGGGATTAATTTTCGGTAGCTCGGGCTTATTCTTTCTACAGGGTCTATACATTTTTGACTTGCCCCAATGGCCCTTCCGAGCCATGGGTAGTTCTTTACCAGAGTTGGGCAACAGTCTCCCTGGCACAGGTTTGTTAAATCCATTCTTTGCCAGCGCCCTCATTCCCATTGGCCTACTAATACTGCTCCTGGGCAATCCCAGTGGGAAACAGTGGTCTTTGGGGGTTTGTTTTGGGGTGACTGTTTTTCTGTTAACCGCCGCTTTTCTGGGTACTCCCCTTTGGTTAGTCGGCACTGGCACCACGGCGATCGCCTTTTTGGTGGTTAACGCCCTAATCTGCTTGGGTCTTGGGTCTTTGGCCGCTAAGGGAGAACATTAGTCTGATAAAGACTAAATCCCCTGATCCTCAAGGATTGGGGGCACCGGGGGAAATGATAAGCTAGCAAAGGCGTAATTTTACAAAAAAAATTTATCTAGGAGTAATAATGACAGAAGCAAATGATTTGCCCTACCTTCTGCGGGTAGCCAGGGGCGAAGTGGTTAAACGTCCCCCCGTGTGGATGATGCGCCAGGCCGGCCGTTATATGAAAGTTTATCGAGATCTACGGGATAAATACCCCAGCTTCCGGGAACGTTCCGAAAACCCCGACTTGGCCATCGAAATTTCCCTCCAGCCCTGGCAAGCGTTCCAACCCGATGGGGTGATCATGTTTTCGGACATTTTAACCCCTCTGCCCGGTATTGGCATTCCCTTCGACATCATCGAAAGTAAAGGGCCCATCATTGACCCTCCCATCCGCACCCAAGCCCAGGTGGATCAACTCCATGCCCTGGATCCGGAATCAAGTCTGCCCTTCATCAAAACTATTTTAGGAACGCTACGGAAAGAAGTTGCCAACCAATCCACTGTGTTGGGTTTTGTGGGTGCTCCCTGGACCCTAGCGGCCTATGCCATTGAAGGGAAAAGCTCCAAAGATTACAAAGTAATTAAGCAAATGGCCTTTTCTGAACCGGCCATTCTCCACAGTTTCCTCGATAAAATTGCCGAGGCGATCGCCGTTTATGTCCGTTATCAAATCGACTGTGGTGCCCAAGTGGTGCAATTATTCGATTCTTGGGCCGGCCAATTAAGCCCCCAAGATTACGACACCTTTGCCCTGCCCTACCAGCAAAAAGTGGTCAAACTGGTCAAAGAAACCCATCCCGATACACCGTTAATTCTTTACATCAGCGGCAGTGCCGGAATTTTGGAACGCATGGGTAAATCCGGAGTGGATATTGTCAGTGTGGACTGGACGGTGGACATGGCCGACGCCCGCCAACGCCTGGGCAAAGAGATGAAAGTCCAAGGCAATATGGATCCCGGCGTACTATTTGGTTCCCAAGACTTCATCAAAGAACGAATTTTAGACACGGTGCGAAAAGCGGGGCAGGGGGGGCATATTTTCAACCTCGGCCACGGTGTTTTGGTGGGCACCCCGGAAGATAACGTCCGCTTCTTCTTTGAAACAGCTAAGCAAGTGGATCAATTACTGTAAGAGCTTGTTGGAAAAGTTTTATTCTGCCCCCTAAATCTCCTCAGTAACGCCCCGGCAATACTGAGAAACGTTGAATGCGTCCCCCCAAACTTGGGGGCTAGGGGGCTTTTTAAGCAGAATCTAACCCTAGGGAAAAACTTTGGGAAACTATTGCGCTATCCCCACTTTTTGCAATAGTTGCCACGGCCCCAATTGTTGTAAAAGCTCTAACTGTTGTTGATTTCTCACCAATAAGCCACCGGCAAAACCTAGGGCATTAACTTCAATGTCTTGGTAGGATTCCTGGGAACGGGGCACGATCGCCAAAAACTCCCTGGTCATTAGTAAATTATAGGGATGGGGCCTTGGTCCGCCTGGGGTTTGTAATCCCAATTGCTGCAACAGATCCTGATAAATCTGATAACAAATCTTGCCACCATCAGCATCGTTAATCACATCCATGGTTAAGGGGGCGATCGCCGTTTTAAAAGGCAGATTTTTTGCCTGAATAAAATGATCAGCCAGGGGGAATTTTTGACCATTTTTCACTAAGGGAAAGGGTATCCATTGTAAATGGCGGTGGGGTTGGCTGGCCCCTGCTTTGGGACCGCTGTTATAAAATACTAAACCTTCTTTTTCTTCTAAAACTTGTACTGCCACTCCAAAATCCCCCAAGGTCAAAGGACTTTGTTGATCTTCAAACTCCCGGGTGACAATTAATAAATGTTGGTCCACTACCTTAAATTTATTCAGCAATCCCAAATGGGTTGGGGAAAAATGCCCCACAAATAGATCGGCGTCGTAGGGTAAAAAAGGATTAATTTTCTGGCGATGTTGGTGTTCGGTAGTGATTTTTTTGCGATGAATTTGGGTCAAAATCCGCACCACAAAGTTTATTTCTCCCACCTCCAGGGTCGTTACCGCTGTAGTGATGGGTTGGAGGGCACCGGTTTTGAGAGCATGGTCACTCTGGGCCAGTAAACGGCGCCACAATTGACCGGGTAGGAGATAGGATTCAGCCATGGTGAGGGCAAACAGGTAACTACGTTCTTGGCACCGGGCAACAACATTACCCATTAAAGCAACCCCTGATTATGTCCACCGAAAATACGGCCAGGGGCTGGGTTTTACTGGAGCCGTCCCTTGATCCTACACCGAGGGGTGGAGAGCACTACCCGTCAAATAATTTGCAAGGATTGCTCATCTTCCCAAATGCGAGAATCCACATTCAATTGGCTCAATTTGGTCCGGCCCAGATCGGCCCAGAAATTGCGGTGGCGGCGATCGCTTAGGTAAACATGGTCCTCATCTTTGGCTTTGCTACAGGCTTCCACCAGAAAATAGGCTAATTGCTTGGCTGTAATATCAGAACCACTAATTTGAAAGTGAAACAATAAATCCCGCCGTTGGGGCGCAGAGCCCTGGGCATAGAGCATCGTGAAATCGTGACTAGCATGATGATCAAACATTTTCGGTCTGGGCATGGACTGGTTGCCAAAACTTTCCGTATCTGTGCCCTTAAGCTGGGAAACTAACAGTAAATGCCTTAGGTTAGGGGTGGCAGCAAGGACACCAGAATAGTACAAAATTAAAGGGGCAGTTAAATTTTGAGAAGCTTTGAAATTCCAATTGGCTTTATCGAGGGGAAAATAGGCTAAAAACTGATTCCATTCCGACATAGATGTGGGCATATTGTCACCAAGAATTACACTCAAACCTCGATTAACTATTGTTTATTTTAGCAATCCTCTCGTCATCGCTACTAATTAATGCCAATGCTAATTAGACAGTGATATTGCTATTATTTTGGCGCAAACTGACCATAATAAACATCGTTTCCATCTGGTAAATTAATCTAACCATTGTCAGTCAAGCCATTCTGCCCTAGGATAACATTCGTCATAAAGTGGAATCCGTGAGGTTGCAATGGGTCACAAATACGATGTCTATGGCATGGGAAATGCCCTGGTGGATATGGAATTTGAAGTTACCCCAGAGCAGTTGGCCAGCTTAGGCATTGATAAAGGGGTGATGACCTTGGTGGAAGAGGCCAGGGAAAATGAATTAATTGCCCAATTGGCTCAACAGCGTGGCAAACAGAGTAGCGGCGGATCAGCGGCTAATACCCTGGTGGCCCTGGCCCAACTGGGGGGAACCGGTTTTTACGCCTGCAAGGTGGGTAAGGATGAAGCAGGAGCCTTTTACCTCCAGGATTTAAACAATTGCGGCCTCGATACCAATCCCCACCATGAAACCGCTGGCGAAGGCATTACCGGTAAATGTTTAGTGTTTGTCACTCCCGATGCCGACCGCACCATGAATACTTTTTTGGGCATTAGTGGCAGTTTGTCCGTAACCGAAATGGATTGGTCTGCTTTAAAACAGTCCCAATACCTTTACCTGGAAGGCTATCTGGTTACTTCCCCCAGTGCCAAAGCGGCCTGCATTGAAGCTAAGGCGATCGCCGAGCAATCCGGGGTGAAAACTTGTCTATCCCTATCCGATCCCAACATGGCCAAATTTTTCCAAGACGGTTTAAAGGAAATGCTGGGGTCAGGGGTAGATTTACTATTCGCCAATGAAGCGGAAGCCCTGGAAATGGCCGGGACTTCAGACCTCAACCAGGCGATCGCCTACTGTAAAAGCATCGCCAAAAACTTTGCCCTGACCAGGGGCGGGGAAGGCTCACTAATTTTTGATGGCGAGAATTTATTGACCATTGGCACTCCTAAAGTCCAACCCATTGATACGGTGGGAGCGGGAGATATGTACGCTGGGGGATTTTTATATGGCCTAACCCACGGCATGGACTATGAAAAAGCTGGGCAATTAGCTTCGGAAACGGCAGCCAAGGTAGTTACCTGTTACGGCCCCCGCCTAGAGACAGATATTCTGCAGGAGATTTTACAGTCTGTTCAAACCGTTTGATGTGGAAAAACTATTTTCCCGAAATTGTAGAAAATAATGAATCAAACTTTAAGGTGGCGGCAGCGCCTGCCTTTCCCACTCTATTGTGGGGGGGTGCATATTTTTAATAACGGAGATGTTAAAGTAGCTTAGTTATGAGTTTTATTGATGAACTATAACTGCGTCTCGGCTTATTTCAATTAAGGAGTAGTTTGTAAATAGTTCGATTATTTTTTCTAGATTTTTGATGAAAATAAACTCCAGTTCTTTGTTGCTGATGTTCCCTGTAGTAACCAGTAATAGTTTATAAGGTTGTCCCTGAATATAAAATGAATCCCAAAAATCAGAATCTTTGGTAATCAAAATCCTTTGTTCAGAAATTGAAATCAGATTAATTACCGCATCTGGTGTAGCATTTTGCAAAGGTAATTCTTTCGTGTGAATTGAATCATGGCCTATCGATTTGAGAAGATGGGAGAGACGAACTGGTAATTGAGCATCAACAAGAAATTTCATACAATAACGTTATGGATGCTTTTTACCTGGGTTAATTTAGTTGCATAGGCTAATACTGCCAAAATATCATCCCGCTCCAAGTCATCATAATCTTCAAGAATTTCCTCTATAGTCATACCAGAACTGAGAAGTTCTAATATATTTTCCACCGGATAACGGAGACCACGAATACAGGGTTTACCGTGGCATATAGCTGAGTCAATTGTGATACGTTGCAGTAACATCTTAGAATTGTTCATTGTTCGTAATTAATATTACTGAATTACCAAATGATTAAAAATTTCAACTAATTAAAATACCTTAATAATTAACTTGACCACAAATTATGAGGAAGCTAAAAAATATTATTTTGCCGAGCTGCAATCCGTTTCAATACCTCTTGGCAATACTCCAAAGTTTCCTGAAACAATCAAGATGTGTTTGATAATTGCTAAGCTAGCTACTTTTCTCCTAAATCATAGGAGGGACTAAGCCAGCCCTTACGCCAGAAGAAATAGAGGGATCCTCCGGCAATTAAGAGCATCACTATCCAAGTAATATAGTAGCCCCAGCGGCTGTTTAGTTCTGGCATTTCTTTGAAGTTCATACCGTAAACCCCGGCAATAAAAGTTAGGGGAATAAAAATGGTAGAAATGACGGTCAAAAATTTCATTACTTCATTCATTTTATTGCTCATGGCAGTCATATAAACCTCCATTAAACTAGAAGCTAATTCCCGGTAAGCTTCGATAATATCTAACACCTGAATAATGTGGTCGTAGCAATCTCGAAAGTAAATTCTTACGTCTGCTGTTACGATGGAATTGGTGGTGTCCCGCAGCAGCACATTCATCACATGGCGCAGGGGCCAAATCAACCTTCTCAGGGCTAAAAGTTCCCGGCGAATATGGTAAATTTCCTCCATTAATGAGCTGTTGGGATTACGAATAATGGTATCTTCTAGGGCTTCAATGCGTTCTTCATAATCTTCCAAGAGGGGAAAATATTCATCAATTAACATATCAATTAACAAATAGCAAAGATAATCCGCTCCCTGTTGGCAAACTTTACCTTGATTGGTGCGAATTCTTTCCCTTAGGGGATTAAAACAATCAATAATGTGCCCTTCCTGGAAAGTTAATAGGTAACGTTTGCCCAACACAAAACTAACCTGCTCACTTTCAAAGCCATCTTCTTCCCGATTAGGGCGCACCCGATGGGCAATAACCATCACATGGTCGTTATAATCTTCTACCTTTGCTCGCTGGGGGACGTTAACAATATCCTCTAAAAGTAGGGGGTGTAATTTAAAAATTTCCCCCACTTCCTTAAGTACTTCTTCGCTACCCAAACCTTCAATATCCATCCAAGAAACCGTATTTGTACCTAAATAAGGTCTCAGGGCATTGGGACTAATATCCGACTTTCGCACGGCATGGCTGGGGCTATAATCCACCAACACAATGCGGGAAGGAGGGGCATCGGGTTCAATGCTGAGGGTACCCGGTTCACTACCCGGCTCGTCATAGAAGTAGTCAAAATAATCTTCTTCTTCCTCTTCTTCTTGGGGATGACGCAGTTGGCGCAGGAGAAAATCCTCAATGCCGGGTTGGGTTTGGGGCATGGCAAAGGCTCAAGAAAACTAGTTGATTTTATCGCAGGCGGTTTAAAGTTTGTTTAACCTTTACACTTTACGATTTTGGCCGGCCTGATGGGCCAGTGGAACCAGTCAAATTTAATTTCTGGGCAGTGAATCTAAACCTTACCAAAGCGACGGTGTCTTTGTTGATAGTCTCGTAGGGCTAAATGGAATGCTTGGCGATCGAAGTCGGGCCAGAGGGTGGAGGTGACGTAAATTTCGGCGTAGGCCATTTGCCAGAGCAAAAAGTTGCTGATTCTCAATTCTCCACTGGTGCGGATAAGCAGGTCGGGATGGGATAAACCTTCGGTATAGAGATATTTTTCCACCACCCCTTCATCAATGGTTTCTGGGTCTAATTTCCCCGATTGTACTTCCCTGGCGATCGCCTGACAGACATGGACAATTTCTTGGCGGCCGCCGTAGTTGGTGGCCACAGTGAAGCGGATTCCCGTATTGTTTTTCGTATCTTCCATGGAGCGGGCAATTTCATCCTGGAGGGAACGGGGCAGGGAAGTCAGATTACCGACAAAACGAATGCGGACGTTTTCCGCCATCATTTCCTTTAATTCCCGCCGTAGCACCCGCTCAAACAGGGTCATCAAAAATTCCACTTCTTCTAGGGGACGGCCCCAATTTTCGGTGGAAAAAGCATAGGCTGTTAGGGCCGCAATGCCCCAATCATCGCAACAACGCAACAAATTTTTTAGGGAGTCCACCCCCCGTTGATGGCCCATAATCCTTGGCATACCCCTTTGTTTTGCCCAGCGGCCATTCCCATCCATGATGACCGCCACATGTTGGGGTAACCGTTGCTGGTCCAAATCCGGCGGTAATGTTTCTAAGATGACAGGTTTAATAGTCATTTTTTGTCGTTTTGGGCAGTTGAGGAAGGCAGCCAAAGCAAACGTCTGAGTATTCCCCAACTTTGGTTACTCAGGCTACGGCTCAGGCGGCTAAGTTGGGGGGTAACGGACTCCCGCTCCGTGGGGGGGGCATATTCAGTTTCTAGCAATTCCTTTAGTTTACTGCTAGTGAGGGGACGGTTGAGATTTCCCCCCTGGGCCAGGGTAATGGAGCCGGTTTCCTCGGAAACGACAATACAAAGACAATTTTCACTTTTTTCGGTAATGCCCATGGCGGCCCGGTGCCTGGTGCCCAACTGGCGGGATGCACTGCGTTCTGAGAGGGGCAAAATAACCCCGGCGGCTACTAAGCGGGAGCCCCTGATAAAAATGGCCCCATCGTGGAGCAAGGTTTTGGGCTGGAAAATGGTTTGTAACAATTCCTTCGACAGCTTACTGTCAATGGCGACTCCCCGATTGAGGAAAATACGGCTGTCTAGAATGCCCTGGGCTTCCATCACCATGAGGGCGCCAATCCGATTTTGGGACAGTTCCTTGACCGCATCGACAATTTCATCAATGGCATCGGTGCTGGGGGGGCTAGAACTACGCCGCCGCAGTAATTCTAAAAATCTCCCCTGGCCAAGCAGTTCTAAAAATCGCCTCAGTTCTGCCTGGAAGATCACTGCCAAGGCCACTGCTGTACCCAAGACAAATTTTTCCAGAACAAATTTCAACAATTCTAAATGCAGGCGATCGCTCACCAATTGGGCCACCATCAGCACCAATAGCCCCCGCATAATCCACAGGATTTGATTTTCGCCAAAGACTCGGCTTAGTAGGTAAAACAAACCGATGACTAAGCCAAGATCGAGGGCGCCATGGAAGAGGGGGAGCAGGGAGGTAAGATCCGGGGGAAAGCCCGACATGGGTAAGGGGAGATGGTCGTTAGGGTGGGGGTAGGGAAAGGTTTAGGACAGTAGACGGTTGGGTAGACAATCCTGGCGCAATAGGTCGGTGTAGGTTTCCCGTTGCAGAATCAGGTTTGCTTGTCCTTGCTTTACTAGTACAGCGGCGGGGCGACCTAAACGGTTGTAGTTGGAAGCCATGCTGTAGTTATAAGCACCAGTGGCGGCTACCACCATAATGTCCCCTGGTTCGGCGGCGGGTAGGGCCACATCCTTAACGAGAATATCGCCGGACTCACAATGTTTCCCGGCCACGGTGACAGTTTCGGTGATTTCGTCGTTCATCCGGTTGGCTAGGGCAACGCGATACACCGATTGGTAGGTGATGGGGCGGGGATTGTCGGACATGCCGCCATCCACGGAAATATAGGTGCGAATATTGGGCACAACTTTACGCCCTCCCACCCGATAGGCCGTTACACAGGCAGACCCCACCAGGGAACGTCCCGGCTCAGCAATCAGTTTGGGGTAGGGGATGTTCTGGCGATCGCAGGCTTGGGCCACGGATAGGGCCGCCGCTTGGGCCCATTCTTCGATACTGGGGGGATCATCACTTTCGATGTAGCAAATCCCTAGGCCGCCACCGATGTTCAGTTCCGTCAGGGGCAAGCCGTAGGTCAAACCTTTGGCAAACCATTGCACCAACACTTCCCCTAAATCTTTGTGGGGTTGACGCTCAAAAATTTGGGAGCCGATGTGGGCATGGAGTCCGAGACAATGGAGTGAGGGTTGTTGGGCAATGTAGGTGAAAACCGCTTCTAGTTGGTTGGGATCAAAGCCAAATTTGCTGTCCAGATGCCCCGTTTTAATATATTCATGGGTGTGGCATTCGATGCCTGGGGTGAGGCGCAACATAATCTTTACCGGTGCCCCTGAGTCGGCCGCTAGTTTGGTCAGGGTTTCCAGTTCCAACCAGTTATCGACAATGATGGTGCAGTTAATGGCGATCGCCTCTTGGAGTTCCTGCACCGATTTGTTATTGCCGTGGAAGTAAATTTTTTCTGCAATCTCAGCTTCGTCCCAGCCTAATTGCTTCAGGGCTGAAACCGTGGTGAATAATTCCCCGCCAGATACGACATCAAATCCCAACCCTTCCTGGGCGGCGATCGCCACTACGGCTAAACAACTCCAGGCTTTGGAAGCGTAGATTACTTGACTGGAACCCGGATAGTGGGTTTGGAAGGATTGGCGATACTGCTGAGCCGCTTGCCGCAGGGTGGTCTCATCCAAAATGTAGAGGGGAGAACCAAACTGTTCCACCAAGGCTGGGACAGAGCAACCACCAATTTCCAGTTCACCGTTTTTATTGATAGCGGCCGTCAAGGGTAAAAGATTTTGGTTGGGGGAGGGGGAGGGCGGGGTTTTTAATAAGGTGCTTCCGGTGGTTGGACAGAGCATTTCAGTGGAGAGCATGGCAGGGGGATTTTTAATACAGATAAAATTTAGTCGGACTGGTCGGACAGCGGAGCTACAACAACCGGGGGCAAAGCAAAACCCTAAAAGTATCAATAACTCTTGTAATATCCCAGTTTATCAATCTTAGGCATGATTGTTTTCCTTCTTTTTTGGCTGCAACTACGGTCAAGGAGAGGGGGACACGATTTTTTCTGGAGTTAATTTTTCCTGCAGTTCTTGCTTAATGCGCGCCATAACGGAATTTTGATCCAAAGAGTTGAGAATATCCCGCACCACTGTCCTTGGCCCCGTTTCTCCCCAGGCGGCCCCATTGGCTAAATAGGTTTTGGTCACTTGACCGATCGCCAAGGTGGACACTCCGGCCACACTAGCTTGGGTGAGGGCAACGGAAATATAGGGGGCCAAGGCCAATCCCCCGGTTAAAGGCACCGTCAAACCCAGTAAACCCTTGAGGGAACTAAGGCCCAACCCCGCCAAAAATTCGCTGGCAGTGATGCCCCCCATACTCACCCCAATTTTTTGCAACAGGGCGATCGCCGCCGTTTGGGTCATGGGCAAACCATACAGCTTGGAAAGGGAAATAATCAGAGCCACATCCACCACTGCTCCGCTGAATAAATCCAGCACGGTCACCGGATTGAGAGCAATGGCCGTCGCCTTGACCATTACTGCTTTTTGGAGAATGGTATTGGCTTGGCTGTCCCGCAAACGCATTTTTTGTTGCACTAATTTATCATTCAGATTATCAGCACAAAGTAAAGTATTTAAAGCTACTAAAGATTTCCCTTCCCGTTGCAATAAATCAATGATTTTTAAGCGCAAATTATCAACTTTTGCTTCCCCCCGATATTGGTAACGCTCCAATTTTCCGTGGGTATTTTCCCTCAATTCTGTCACCAAGGGACTGGCAGAAACTAAAATAATTTCCTCTGGGGACAATAATTCTTTCACCCGTTCATCGCGAATTTTTTCATAAATTAATTGCTGATCCGTCGTCGGATATTGATCAATTTTATTAAATACTAGCAACATCGGTTTACCCACCGCCCGCAATCGGGACAAGGCTTGGAATTCCACTTGGGACATATCCCCGGCAATGACAAATAAAATTAAATCTACCTGTTGGGCCACGGCGATCGCCAATTGTTCCCGTTCTTGACCCTTTACTTCATCAATGCCCGGTGTATCAATTAATTGTAATTGGGCGTTGCCCCAACCAGAAATGGTAACGGTGGACAATCCGTCAGCTTGGTTCAGTTGCCAGGAAGCAGATTGTTGGGTCTGGGTAACACCATGGACTGGCCCAGTGGTGAAAACTTGCTCACCTAAAAGAGCATTGAGCAGGGAAGATTTCCCCCTTCCCACTAAACCAAAAGCCGCAATTTGAACTAATCCCTGGTGGAGGTTTTCCAGCATGGCACAGAGATGGTTGATTTCCTGCTCTAGTCCCTGTTTTTCCTTAGTACTGAGATCAATTTGTTCAACAATTGCCGTTAAACTAGCCTGGGCTTGCTGATAATTTAAATCTTCTTGAATCGCGCTAATAATATCTAAAGTTTGGTCTAAATCAGTCAAGGAATTATTATTCATGCTACATCCTGTCTAAAACCGGAATGCCCAATAAAGACAGACCCAATTTCAGCGTTCTGGCTGTGAGATCACAGAGCAATAAACGGGAACGACGTTGAGGATCCTTGGCTTTGAGTACCGGACAATTTTCATAAAAGCGGTTAAAAACTTTGCTTAATTCGTAAAGATAATCACAAAGGCGATTGGGTAATAAACTAATTTCTACCGTTTCAATTACGTCAGCAAATTGTAGAAGACTTTTAGCCAAAACTAACTCGGTTGGTTCAGTCAACACAATTTCACCGCTGTCCATCTGAGCAAAATCAATGCCCCCTTCCCGACTAATACTTTGAATGCGGGCGTAGGCATAGAGCATATAGGGAGCTGTATTGCCCTGGAGAGCCAACATTTTGTCAAAACTAAACACATAATCACTGGTGCGATTTTGGCTAAGGTCGGCGTATTTCACTGCCCCAATGCCCACCCGTTGGGCCACTTCCATCTTAAATTCTTCAGTTTCTGATCGTTCTTCTGCTGTTAAACGGGTTTCTAAATCCTGCCTTGCTCGAGTTACGGCTTCCGTTAGCAAATCTTTTAAACGAATGGTGTCCCCCGCCCTAGTTTTTAGTTTTTTGCCATCTTCCCCCTTGACCAAACCAAAAGGTACATGGACTACTTGGGTCGGGTCAGTCAGAATGCCAGCTTTTTCAGCTACCTGGAAAAATTGAGCAAAATGATTAGCTTGCCCCGCATCGGTGACATAGATGATCCTCTCTGCGCCATCAGTGTTTAAGCGATAATTCAATGCGGCCAAGTCCGTGGTGGCATAGTTATAACCCCCGTCGGATTTTTGCACTATTAACGGTAGGCGATCGCCGTCCTTATTAGTAAAGCCATCGAGGAAAACACATTGGGCACCGTTATCTTCCACCAGCAAATCTTTTTCCTGCAATAGTTCCACCACACCGGGCAAAAAGGGATTATAAAATGATTCTCCCCGTTCCTCAATGGTGATATCTAAGCAGTCATAAATCAGTTGAAATTCCCGTCGAGATTGCTCACAAAGTAATTGCCAAGCTTTAATACTTTCCGCATCCCCTGCCTGGAGCGCAACCACCGCTTGACGGGAAGTTTCCCGAAATTGTTCATCTTGGTCAAACCGTTGTTTAGCTTGCTTATAAAAGGTAACTAAATCGCCAATATCTAACGCATCCGCAGTCACCAATGCCTCTGGATAAACCTCTTTTAAATAGGTAATTAACATGCCAAATTGGGTGCCCCAGTCTCCCACGTGGTTGAGGCGCAAAACGTCATAGCCCCGGAATTCCAGTACCCGAGCTAAACAATCCCCAATAATGGTGGACCGGAGATGACCCACATGCATTTCTTTCGCAATATTGGGACTTGAAAAATCTACCACTATCCGTTCTTTGCCTTTAACTAATGACACTCCTAATTGTTGATTTTGCTGAAGTTTAATTAATTGTTCCCCCAGATAATCAGGCAATAACTTGATGTTAATAAAACCTGGCCCAGCAATGGTTAACGGTTCACAAATTTCGCTTAAATTAACTTTATCCACAATCTCCATGGCGATCGCCCGGGGTGGTTGACCCAACTGCTTAGCTAAGGGCAGGGCAATGTTGCATTGAAAATCACCAAATTTAGGATTGGAAGCCGGTACCACTAGGGGAGTGGGTAGGGTAACATCAGATGGAAACTGACCTTCCAGAGCTTGGGCAAAGTGATCATTAAGTTGGGTCAGAATCGATACCATGGACGATGATGTTAGGGGAAGTGAACGTTAAATAATCAAAAACTAAGGGCTGGGCTGGACAATAATGCCCCATGATAAGCCCCGACGTAACCAGTATATTAGATTAGTTGCCCTAAGTGATTTATACAATAGAATTTATCGACTATCAACACTAACTTCCAGGGTAATCAATGGCCATAAAAACGCCATATTTCCGCCTAATTAAGTTTTTCCAATGGCAAATATTCTAGTCCCCAAAGATCACTAACTAAATATAAAGGTCTAGCTTTTACTTCTTCATAAACCCGACCTAAATATTCCCCAATCACGCCTAAACTAATTAACTGCACTCCCCCAAGAAATAAAATAGCCACCATTAGGGAGGCGTAGCCTGGCACATCAACACCAAGGGTTATGGTTTTCAAAATCAAAAAGCTAGCGTAGGCTAAGGATAACAGTGAAATGATTGATCCAAGGTAAGTCCAGACTTTGAGGGGAAGTAAACTAAAAGAAAAAATGCCGTCCAAAGCAAAATTCCAGAGTTTCCAATAGTTCCATTTTGTTTGTCCTTGGAAGCGGGGTTCCCGATCAAATAAAACGAAAGTTTGGCGGTAACCCACCCAGGCAAATAAACCTTTCATAAAGCGAGTTCTTTCCGGTAGTTGCTTAATCGCATTAACCACCTTGCGGTCCATTAAACGAAAATCGCCAGTATTGGGAGGAATTTTAATTTCCGTCATGCGCCCAATCACTTTGTAAAACATTTTGGCGGTGAATTGTTTTACCCACGTTTCCCCCTGCCGTGAACGACGGGTGGCATAGACAATATCATAACCTTCCCGCCATTTATCAACTAACTCATGGATCAACTCCGGTGGATCTTGCAGGTCGGCGTCAATGGGAATAACAGCGTTGCCTTGGGCGTAATCAATGCCAGCGGAAAGGGCAATTTCTTTGCCAAAGTTACGAGACAGATTAACAATCTTAATTTGGCGATTACTTTGATAGCAATCAATTAATTGTTTGAGGGTTTTATCCTTACTACCGTCGTTAACACAAATAATTTCGTAGGTAATTTTGAGGGGAGTCAGCACCTCCAGCAAACGGGCAAATAAATGCTCAAGGTTATCTTCCTCGTTGTACATTGGAATCACAATAGACAGTTCAATGGTCATAGATGTAACTTATTTCCTGTCAATTTAGTCAGTGCATTAACGCCGTTGCCCAATGGAGTGATCTAGTTAAAATCAATGCAGTTGGTTAATGGAACCTACTGTTACCATGCCGATCGCCAGTGGTTTATAAATAATTTCGTTCCTCTGCACTGGCTTGGGTAATTCCGTAGCATTTCCAGAATATTTCCAGAAAATTACCATATGCAAGCTCACTTTTTCCAGCATGTTCCCTTTGAAAACCTTGGTGCCATTGAACGTTGGCTCAGGGCTAAAGGTTACGCCATCAGTCAAACCGCTTTTTTTCAGCCATCTTTTAGCCTTCCTTCTTTGGACGCCATTGACCTGTTGATTGTCCTGGGGGGCCCCATGAGTGTCAACGATGAGGCGCAATATCCCTGGTTGGTGCAGGAAAAGGAATTCATCCGTCAGGCGATCGCCGCTGGGAAACCGATAGTAGGCATTTGCCTGGGGGCCCAACTCATGGCCAATGCCCTAGGGGCAAAAGTTTATCCCAACGCTGTCAAGGAAATTGGCTGGTTTCCCATCATGGGGCAAGAAGGTAAATCACACTCAGGTTCATTCCAGTTTCCCCCCAGCCTTGAAGTTTTCCACTGGCACGGTGAAACCTTTGATTTACCCCCAGGGGCAGAGTTAATTGCCTCCAGCCAAGCTTGTCAGCATCAGGCTTTCCAAATCGGGCGATCGGTGATCGGTCTGCAATGCCATTTGGAAACTACCCCCACAGCGGCCCAGGCTTTAGTAGACAATTGTGCTGATGAATTGATCCCTGGCCCCTTTGTGCAGGATGCCACCACTATTTTGGCCGATAACCAAGCTAGATTTGCCACCATGGGCGCAGTTCTAGTTCAATTGCTGGAATATCTACACCATCAAGTTATTACCCCTGTCTAATCCCCTGGCTCCCAATCCCTAGAAGCGGAGAATATGGCACAATCTAGGGAGAATACTACGGTAACAACACCATCTCCCCATGATTCCAACCGTCATTGAAACGTCTGGGCGTGGCGATCGCGCCTTTGATATTTATTCCCGCCTACTCCGGGAGCGGATTGTCTTCCTGGGGCAAGAAGTCCGGGATGAGAACGCCAATTTAGTTGTTGCCCAACTGCTGTTTTTGGAAGCGGAAGATCCGGAAAAAGACATTTATCTTTACATCAATTCCCCCGGAGGCTCGGTGTCGGCGGGACTGGGAATTTTCGACACCATGAACCAGATCCGCCCCGATGTGTGTACCATCTGCATCGGTTTAGCGGCCAGCATGGGGGCCTTTCTCCTTAGTGCCGGAGCCAAGGGTAAGCGCATGAGTTTGCCCAACTCACGCATCATGATTCACCAACCCCTAGGGGGAGCCCAGGGCCAAGCCACGGATATTGAAATTCAAGCCAAAGAGATTCTTTATCTTAAAGCACTACTTAACCAACATTTGGCTAACCACACTGGCAAATCCCTAGAGGAAATCACCGCCGATACGGAACGGGATTTCTTCATGTCGGCCGAGGAATCAAAAGAATACGGCCTGATTGACCAGGTGATTAACCGTCGGCCCTCCGCCAGTGATCCCCTGTAATTGACTGTGAAGATTTGACTTCCATTGTTCGTCAAATAAGCTTACTGGCCTATTAGCCGGGACTAATTCCCCGGCCAATCAACTCCCGTCCATTGCCCCCATTCCCCTTCCTGACCGTCCGTGAACATCACTTCTCCCCTTTCCTCCCCCCGCCACCAATACCCCGATGCCCTGGGGCGTTTTGGTAACTATGGCGGCAAATACGTGCCCGAAACCCTCATGCCGGCTCTGACGGAGTTGGAGGAAGCTTACTATCGCTACCGGGCGGAGAGTTCCTTTCAGGAAGAGTTAGCGGGGTTACTGAAGGACTATGTAGGCCGTTCTTCCCCTCTCTATTTTGCGGAGAGATTAAGTGCCCATTACGCCCGTCCTGACGGTGCCCATCCCTTGATTTACCTCAAGCGGGAAGATCTGAACCATACGGGGGCCCACAAAATTAATAACGCCCTGGGCCAGGTTCTCCTTGCCAAACGCATGGGGAAAAAGCGGATCATTGCCGAAACTGGTGCTGGTCAACACGGGGTGGCAACGGCTACGGTGTGTGCTCGCTTTGGCTTGGAATGCATCATCTACATGGGGGTGCAGGATATGGAGCGGCAAAAGCTGAATGTTTTTCGGATGAATTTGCTGGGGGCCAGGGTGCAACCGGTGACAGCGGGTACAGGAACCCTCAAGGATGCCACTTCTGAAGCAATCCGGGATTGGGTTACCAATGTGGAAACTACCCACTACATCCTCGGCTCTGTGGCCGGCCCCCATCCTTACCCCATGATGGTGCGGGACTTTCACCGGGTTATTGGCCAGGAAACTCGACAACAGGCTTTAGAAAAATGGGGCGGTTTACCGGATGTGTTACTGGCCTGCGTGGGAGGGGGCTCCAACGCCATGGGGCTGTTCTACGATTTCATTGATGAGCCAGCAGTGCGGTTAATTGGTATCGAAGCGGCAGGGGAAAGCATTGTCTCCGGTAAGCATGCGGCCACTTTAACCATGGGTAAACCGGGGGTGTTACATGGGGCCATGAGTTATCTACTCCAAGATACGGAGGGTCAAGTAACGGAAGCCCATTCCATTAGTGCTGGTTTAGATTATCCCGGTGTGGGCCCAGAACATAGCTATCTCAAGGATGCGGGACGGGCAGAATATTACAGTGTCACCGACCAAGAGGCGATCGCCGCTTTGCAGAGATTATCGCAACTGGAAGGAATTATTCCTGCTCTGGAAACTGCCCATGCCTTTGCCTACCTAGAGACCCTCTGCCCGCAACTGAAAAATGGCGAGCGGATTGTGATCAATTGCTCCGGCCGCGGGGATAAAGACGTACAAACGGTGGCCAAATATCTCCAGATGGAAATTTAACTGGCTAAATTTACCTTGAAGTTGAAGGTTAGTTTTTTGATAGATTGGCTTGCCCAGGGAAAAAGAATAATTAATCTGCTTCCCCGATCAGAGTAAAAGCGCCCCAATAATAGGGTTCGGGATACTCTTGCTTGAGTTGGAGCATGGCTTGGCGGAGGGCAGCGGCCTTGCCTAGTCCTCCCTGTTGCCATTGTTGATAAAACTGGGTCATCAGTTTTTCTGTGGAAGCATCATCCACACTCCAGAGGCTAACCAAAATACTTGGTACCCCCGCTGCAATTAGGGAACGGGAAAGGCCGATTACCCCATCGCCGGTGATTTCTCCCTGGCCTGTGTCACAGGCACTAAGGATGGCAATGTCCGCATGGAGGGGATTAGTTTCAAAATGGTCAAAAATTTCCGCCGCCGTGATGCGCCCCGGGGTGCTCAGTAAATCTTCTTTGCTTTGGTCCGGTTCCGCCGTCAGGTAAATGGCGCTTTCCAAACCGTTTTGCTCGTCAAAGCTGGCATGGGTGGCAAAATGCAACACTTCAGCCTGGGGCATTTGGGCCAAGACCGCTGCTTCCCTAGCTTGTTTACCGATTAGGGGTTGCACCCCCAACAGTTGACCAATTTGTTTTGCTTCATTGGCGGCATTGGTTAAATTATCGAGGTTATCGGGATAGGGGTAGGGATTGCCCACCACTAGGGCCGGGGTCAGATTTAATGCCTGCTGTTTGAGCCGTTGTTTTTGTTGGGCCGTTTGGGCTAGTACCTGGATGGAAGGGGCCGTGAGGATGGTGTGTTTCTCAATTAAATACTGACCATTACTGTCCTGGAGAGCGGGAAAGGGAATGCCAAATAAGGCTCCCTGAGGAATAAAAATAATAGGGGCATCAGCATTGCTGGGTAAAAGGTCGGCAATGGGGTCGATCAGAATTTGGTGAAGTTGTTGTAGGGAGGCGCTGGCTTCCTGGGCGGTGCGGCGGGCAATGATATCAGAAGGCGATCGCCTGGTGACGGATTGTCTAGTGGTTTGGAGTAACTGAACAAAATCCACATCTTGCAAATCTTGATTGAAGTCCATCTGGCGGAATTCCATGGTGCCGTTGGGGGGAATGACATAGATGTACAGCTTGATTGGGGAGGCAAGATCCTTGGTGGGAATCAGAGCGTAGGTGACCAGGGTACTTTGGCGATCGCCAGCAATTTTTTTCAGGGCGGCAATGGTGGGTTTTTGGGTGGGGATAAAATTAGCATCTCGGGCAAAACGTTTATTGAGCAGTTCTACTAAGGCCCTGGCCCGGCCCCGTTCAGCAACTTCCAAAGCTACAGCGGGTTCATTTTGGGCAATTAAACTTTCCTGTAAACGAAAATAATTGTACAGATAGGTATCAAAGTAGGAAACTTTTAGTTCATCACTTAAATCTTCGCTGTTAATTGATTCAAATAAATCGATAGCTTGGGTTAAAAATAAGGTAGATTTGTCATATTTTCTTTGATCAAATTCGACGTAACCAATATTGCTGAGAATGGTTGCTTCTAGCCCCACATTTTTAACTGCTCGACTGAGGGACAAAGCCTGTTCGTAGTAATTTAATGCCTGGTCATAATCCTCACGGGCATAGTAAATTGTCCCAATATTATTTAAGGTTAAAGCTTCCCCATCCCGGTCTTTAATTTCCCGACGTAGGACTAACGCTTGTTGATAATAGTCCATGGCTTGACTAAGTTCACCCAAGCCGTCATACACGTAACCAATATTGCTTAAAATTGCTCCTTCCACCAGGCGATCGCCAGTTTCTTGGGA
Organism: Synechocystis sp. CACIAM 05; assembly: GCF_010222815.1. Taxonomy (GTDB): domain Bacteria; phylum Cyanobacteriota; class Cyanobacteriia; order Cyanobacteriales; family Microcystaceae; genus Synechocystis. The sequence goes on from NZ_CP019225.1 coordinate 3,119,358, forward strand.
TATTTTTAGGGCTTCTTTGTAGTAGGTTAAAGCTTCATCTTTTTCACCAACACTATCATAGAGCAATGCAATATTATTTAGTCGTATCCCTTCCCCAGAGCGATCACCTACCAATCGGGCTAACTCCAAAGCCTGTTGATAATATTCTAGGGCCTGGGCTTTTTGCCCCAATCCATCTAAAACTAAGGCGATGTTACTAATGACTGAACCTTGGAGGGATTGGTCCCCCACCGCCTCCGCAATGATTAAAGATTCGATGTAATATTGCAGAGCCTTATCCTTTTCGCCAAAGCCGTCGTACACCAAAGCAATGTTATTTAAACGCACTGCTTCCCCCTGGCGATCGCCCACTGAACGGGACATGGTTAGGGCTTCTTGGTAATATTCCAGTGCCTTCTCCCTTTCTCCTAAATTGTTATAAGCCAAGCCAATATTGCTGAGGCTAGTGCCGATGGTTTCTAAATCATTGAGGCTTTTTCCTAAGGCTAGAGCTTCAGCATAATATTGCAAAGCTTTTTCACTTTCTCCTAAGTTATCGTAGGCTACCCCCAAGTTATTAATGGTGGTCATTTCTTCGGTTTTGTCGCCAGCTTGACGGATTAAAACCAGAGCCTGTTGATAAAAATCAATGGCTTTTTTTCGATCTGCTAAGGCATTATAAATACTACCAATATTATTTAGGGTAGCTCCCTCTAGGGCCTTATCTTGCAACTGTTGGGCCAAGGGAATCGCTTGTTCATAATAGGCCAGAGCTTGGGATTTTTCGCCAAAGTCAGAATAGATGGTGCCTAAACGATTGAGAGCAAATACTGTTTCCCGATTAACAATGCCTATTTGCCGATAAAATTCCAAACCTTGGGTAAATAATTCGATGGCCTGGAGTAAGGATTCCTTTGAACCTTCATTCATCATGGTCTGGGCTTTAATTAAAGATTGGTGCCCTTGGATTTCGACTAGTTGGTTAGCATTAGGCAAAATAATTTGCAGTTGATATTTGCCTGTTACCCCTGGTTTATTGCCGGTGACCACTATCCCGTACCCTTGGGGGTCGATTTGATTGATTAAAATCCCCGCATTAGTGTCATATAAATCATCATTTTCTGCCAACTTATTACCTTCCCCATCCATCAAGATTAAATAAGGATCAAAATCTTGGCTTTCTAGGTAAATTAAGACGGGCTGATCCGCCGTTAATTTGAGGGGATAAAGGTCAAAAATTACTCCATTGTCCGCACTTAAATCCCCCGCTTCTAACTCTCCGACGGCGCTATCAATAATTTCTACCTGTTCTTGACCATAGGCAGGGCAGGAAAGAAAAAAAAACTAAGAATTAATAGCCAAGGGCAGCGCATGGTGGTTTCTCCAGGCAAAAGTCAGAATTAGTCGAGATCAGCTAGGGGAAGTAATCAAAAACTAATAACTACTAGCTAGTTATTGATAGCCCATTGTTCCTGTTACTGTGCAGTCCCCTATGGAAATTCTAGAACATCAAAGTCGTTATCATGATAGACACAACTAATATCCCTGTTGCCTGCCGTTCGCTCCCCATAGCCTCCATGCTTGATTCAAACCCGTTAGTGATTTACTCCCCGGACAGCAAGGGCGATCGCCAGGATTCCCACCCTAGTGATGCACTACTACGCCTAGAGGGAGTATCAAAAATTTATGGGGTAGGGCCAACGGAGGTCAGGGCCTTGGCCGATGTTAGTTTGGCGATCGAACGGGGGAGTTACTGCGCCATTATGGGGGCTTCCGGATCGGGGAAATCTACCATGATGAATATTATTGGTTGCCTAGACCGTCCTACCCTGGGGCACTATTTTCTTGACGGGGAAGATGTATCCGGTTTGAGTGCCGATCAGTTGGCCAAAATTCGTAACCGCAAAATTGGCTTTGTTTTTCAGCAATTTTACCTGTTGCCCCAGATGAGCGCCCTGGAAAATGTCATGTTGCCAATGATCTATGCGGGCATACCAGCGGAAACTAGGAAAGAAAAGGCCATTGCCGCCTTGGTTAGAGTTGGTCTGAGTCAACGGTTACATAACCGTCCCAATCAATTGTCCGGGGGACAGCAACAACGGGTGGCGATCGCCAGGGCCATTGTCAACGAACCGCTATTGCTACTAGCCGACGAACCCACCGGGGCGTTAGATTCCCACACCACCGAAGAAGTATTAGCTATTTTCGAACAGTTGCACAGCACGGGCATCACCATTGTGGTGGTAACCCACGAAGCCGACGTGGCCAGCCATGGAGAACGAATTATCTCTTTCCAGGATGGGCAAATTCTCCGGGATCAGATGATTAAAACCATTCCCCACGGGATAGAAGAATTTCGTAATAAAGAGTTGGGATAATCTGGACTTCTAGCCCACACTGGCTAAATTGGTCGGTACACCACCGCATAGTCCCCTTCCCTGTTATCCGGCAATAGGAACCCCTTACGACAAAGAACATCAATGGTTTCTTTCACCTTTTGGGGATCTTCGCCAGTGGCCACAATACATTCACTGACTGTCGCGCCGATCGCCTTGGCGGCACAGGTTTTAATAATCAGCACATCCAGCCGTTCTGTGGTGTTAACTGGCGGGGGCGTAACTATCGGAGTAGGAGGGGAGGCTAGGTAATGTTTGTGGTTGTAGATGGCATTGAACTTTCTCTCATCCATGGTGCCAAGGATAATCACATCAATAAACCCCAATATTGTGGGAATACCTGTCCAAGAAAAGATGAGATAGGCTATGCCCGCAAATATATGGCCTAGATAAAATTTATGTAGTCCAAAACTGCCAAACAAAAGGGCAAAAATTAGGGCAACAAAGCGATTTTTCATAGCGGCTGGTGAAAGGAAACCGGCACCTACTGACGATGCTCAACAACAAAAGCGGAATGGGTCCAAGCCCCCCTATTGTCATAGTAACGGATCAGCCTTTGTCGTTCGTTGGGGCGCACCAACCAGCCCACTTCCCCCGAAAAGGGTTGTCCCAATTGCAGGCGATCGGGGGTGCAAGAAGAAGCTCCGTCTGGTAGTAGTAAAACCTTGCTGGGGTTGGGGCCAAGAAAATGAATCTGATCGCCCATCACTTTCCCTTGCATCACTGAAGTTTGTCCTTGCACAGTCACCCGTTGTTCCACGGAATCCCCCGTTTGACTCAGGCTAATTTCCATAGTGCTTAGTTCCGGTTCTCGCCAGTCGGGGTAAGCGGTATAAACCTGGCATTGCCAAGTGCCCAATAGTTGCTCCACCTTTAATGCTGGTCTTTCCTGGGCATCACTCCCCCGGCGAAATTCTCGGATAAACGTCAGGCTAGCTAAGCTTAATCCTTTGTCATACAATTGCACGAATCTCATACGGCGATCGCCATCCACAAAGCCAAATTCCGCCCCAAACTCACTGAAGGGAGCCAACTGCCATGGCCCTTTGGAAAAAGCACCGGTGCCAAAGAAAATGATTTGTCGCCCTAGGGAACGGTAATCCTGGCTATAGTCCTGAGTGGGAGGGTCTTGGTAATCGGGATTATCGTAGCGCCGCAGGCGAAACTTGACTAACTTGTTATCATCCAATCCTTCCAGGGTGAGTATCGAAGGAGTATTGCTCAATATTTCCCCTTGGGGAGATAAGCGGGTAAAACTGCCCTGCCATTCCCCTAAATTTTTGAGAAAGTTTTCCCAGTTAGCCATGGTCATTTGCCCTTGTGATTGGTTCCGCTGTTTTTGAACGATCAATTAAACAATTAAAATCATTCTCCCATTTCCCCATCCTCTCCCCTCTGTGGGCAAGCTTTTCCAGAAATACTGGTTTATCATCGGGGAAAATATGGCTCAGTTTTGCGAGCTAGTTCTAGATTTCTTTCAACCCCCCCATGGAAACTATTCGCCTTGGCCCCAACGGCCCCTCCATTGCTCCCCTTGGTTTGGGTACTTGGTCCTGGGGAGACAGCCTCTTTTGGGCCTACGGTAAGGACTTTGGCCCGGAGGAAGTGCGGGGAGCTTTCCATGCTTCCCTGGAGGCCGGAGTTACCCTAATTGACACCGCTGAAATTTACGGCTTTGGGGAATCAGAGCACCTCATTGGCCGTTTTTGCCGGGAAACAGACCAAAAAGTACAAATTGCCACCAAATACTTTCCCTTGCCATGGCGTTGGCAGCATTCTGACATCACTAAAGCTTTAACGGCCAGTTTAGAAAGGCTACTGACAGATAGCATTGCCCTCTATCAAATCCATTGGCCCTTGGAATTTTGGCTCAAAACACCGGATTTTATGGCTGTGTTAGCTGCCGAGGTCAAAAAGGGTCGTATCCAGGCCGTAGGAGTTAGTAACTATTCCGCTCAGCAAATGGCGATCGCCCACGAATGTTTAGCAGCCCAAGGCATTCCCCTCGCTAGCAATCAAGTTCCCTATTCTTTGCTCAACCGGGAGATTGAAAGCAACGGTATTTTGACCCAGGCCCGCCAGCTCAACGTCACTATTTTGGCCTATAGTCCCCTAGCTCAGGGGCTACTCACCGGCAAATATCGCCCCGAAAATTCTCCCAGTCTCCAGGGTGCCCGCCGTCTTGACCCCCGTTTTAGTACCAAAGGATTGCGAAAATTAGCTCCCTTACTTACCCTCTTGGATACCCTGGCAGATAAACATGACAAAACCCCTGCCCAAATTGCCCTCAATTGGCTCATAGCCCAAGGAAATGTTATTCCCATTCCGGGGGCAAAAAATGCTTCCCAAGCTCAACAGAATGCCGGAGCCTTGGGGTGGCAGTTAAACCCAGAGGAAATTGAACAATTGCGAAGTGCTGCCCAAGGTATTTAACAGGTATTTAAAAATGTATTGGCAAACCAAGTCTTGACCTTTCTTTTTATTCCCTCAACTATTTCTGTTAGACACTAGAAAGTCCTGAAAATTTAACTCAATTCCCCTCAAAACCACTGGCTTAGAAGATTTTTAGAGTAAACTTTAACCCTGGTTAAATTCATATAATAGCCAAATTCCCACTCCCAAACCGACAAAGTTGGGCAACCAAGCCGCCAAAGTAGGGGAAATTAACCCCACAATGCCTAAGCTACCGCTGAAGAATCCCAGTATGTAGTAGGCAAAAATAATCACAATGGTTAAACCAAAGCCCGTGGCCCGACTTATCCTTTGGGGCCTAGCTCCGATCGCCGAACCCACTACCGCAAAGACAATACAAACAAAGGGAAACGCTAATTTTTGTTCCGTCCTAACCTGGAAAAACTGAGTTTTCTTTTTATCGCCAATTAACTTCAAAATTTTGATATAGTCCTGGGCTTCTGCAATGGTCATTTCGTAGGGGTCTCGTCCCTGGCGGGCAAAATCAAAGGCCGATTGGGGTAAAGCAATCTGTTTATTGGTGAAAGGAACCGCCTCTTGATAATCCTCGGTTTCCGTCAAGCGATACACAGTACCATGGAAGAAATCCCAGCGTTTATTGTCATTATTCCAAGTGGCATTATCAGAAAGCACAATATGTTTAAGGTGGTTTTCTGTCCATTGCAACACCGTCAAGTTTTGCATTTCCTTGCCATCAAATTTTTCGGCATAAACTAAACTTTTTAACCGCCGTGCTGTTTGACCATTGTCGAGCTTAATTTCTTCAAATTCAGGGTAAAAAACATCTCGATTTTGCCAAAAGGGATGCTCTTCATCGATGGATTCAATTAGGATACTGGTAGCTCGATAGTTAGCCACAGGCACTACCCATTCAGTCAACACAAAGGCCCAGCCTGTTACCAGCACACTCAGCACCACCGCCGGCAGAATTAGACGGTATAAGCTCACCCCACAACTACGAATGGCGATAATTTCACAATCTCCACTTAGACGACCAAAGGTCATCATGGTAGCTAGCATCACCGCCACCGGCAGGGAATAGGCGAGGAACTCCGGCACTTTGAGCAGTAGTACTTCTGCCGCTTTAGCCACTGGGAGATTCTTTTCAACAATTTTGTTACCTAAATCGGATAAATTACCGATCGCCAGCCCTAAACTGGCCACCACCCCGACGCTAAATAAAAATGGGGGAATCAGTTGCCTGGCCACATAGCGGTCCATGAGGGAAATGCGAGGCAAAGAATGGGGCCACTGCCCCAAGCTGGTCAAGGTTTTAGACAAGAACATCACAGATTTTCAAGCTTTTCAATGACTAAAATTCCTCAAATCTTTAAAATTCTGCATTCATGGGGGTGCGGGGAAAAGGAATCACATCCCGAATATTAGCCATGCCGGTCATGAACTGGACAATGCGCTCAAAGCCCAGACCAAATCCTGCATGGGGTACAGAACCATAACGACGTAGGTCAAGATACCACCATAGATCTTCTTCTGGGACCCCTTGTTCCTGCATTCGTTGAGTTAATATATCTAGTCGTTCTTCCCGTTGGGAACCGCCGATAATCTCACCAATTTTGGGGGCTAAAATGTCCATAGCAGCGACGGTTTTGCCATCATCATTTAAGCGCATATAGAAAGCTTTAATATCTTTAGGATAATCCGTCACAATAGTTGGTCTTTTGAACACGGCTTCTGCTAAATAGCGCTCATGTTCCGACTGTAAATCTACTCCCCAGGCAACGGGATATTCAAATTTCTGATCCGCTTTTTCCAGTAATTTAATTGCTTCGGTGTAGGTCAGCCAGGCAAATTCATTGTTGATAATATTGTCCGCGGTGGTCAAGACCGTGTTGTCAATGCGTTGGTCAAAAAATTCCATATCCTCTGGGCATTTTTCCAGCACAAATTTAAAAATGTACTTCAGAAACTCCTCTGCCCATTGGCAATCGCCTTCTAGGTCACAAAAAGCCATTTCCGGTTCCACCATCCAAAATTCCGCCAGGTGCCGGGACGTATTGGAATTTTCCGCTCGAAACGTGGGGCCAAAGGTGTAAACATTCTGGAACGCTAGGGCCATTACCTCCGCTTCCAGTTGCCCACTCACCGTTAAATAAGCCTGTTTACCAAAAAAATCCTGACTGTAATCAATACTCCCGCCATTCTTGGGCACCTTCTGTAAATCCAATGTGGTGACGTTGAATAAATCCCCCGCCCCTTCACAGTCACTGGCGGTAATGATCGGGGTGTGGACCCAGAGGAAACCCCTTTCCTGAAAAAATTGGTGAATGGCCGTGGCACAGGCATTCCGCACGCGCATCACTGCTCCGATGGTGTTGGTACGGGGTCTGAGATGCCCAATGGTGCGTAAAAATTCAAAGCTGTGGCGTTTTTTCTGGAGGGGATAACTGCTGGGATCTGCTCCCCCCAACAATTCTAACTTAGCTGCCTTTAACTCCACCCGCTGTCCTTTTCCCGGTGAAGGGGTTAATTTTCCCTCAATGACCACCGCCGCTCCGGTTTGCAGTTGGGTCAATAGGCGATCGTAATCCGCTAAACTTCCATCCAGCACCACTTGGAGGTTAGCCAAACTAGAGCCATCATTAACTTCTACAAAACTAAAATCCTTGAGGGTTCGTTTAGTGCGTAACCATCCCTGAACCATTACTTGGTCATCAGCCTGACCGTGGCGGAGAACTTCAATAATGCGGCGTTTGTTCATAAACCCCAAAGAACTAGAGAGAGAGGGACAGTGGGTGCCACTATTAAACCACGGCACCGAGCCAATCCTAGGGTAACCAATCCCGACACAGGAAGCGATTCCCAGCAAACCAGACAAAAATCTGACCAACCTAGAAAAAAAATATTTTGACCATCAACAATAAGGTGTTATGATGGCTAATCGTGAAAGCAATGGGTCGATGCCCGAGTGGTTAATGGGGGCGGACTGTAAATCCGCTGGCTATGCCTACGCTGGTTCAAATCCAGCTCGGCCCATCCCTTTTGCCCTTGTAGCTCAGTGGTAGAGCACACCCTTGGTAAGGGTGAGGTCACGAGTTCAATCCTCGTCAAGGGCTTTCTAAACTCAACTATCAAGTCTGTTCGATGGCTAAACGGCGATCCGGAGTTATTACTGGTGGTTTTCACTGTGGGTTGTCATTATCGTACTGGGGTCTAATAATCAGATGAAATTTCCCCATTCCACTCGGCTTGCCCAAGAGGGAGGGTTTCGATGGAGTAAAATACTCCCATAGTTTTATCGGAACTACAGGTTTAATATTAATTAACTTTGATCATTAAAGTAAAGAAAACTTGTTGGCTATTGTAGTCCGCAAAAGATGGAATATAAACTATTCGTAAATTGACTGGAATATCAAAGTCAGTTTGTAGGAAGGGCAACATAAAAGGAAGCACCGGACTGCCCGATAATTCTTGGAGTTGGGTTGTATGGAGCAATCCAATGGCAGAGCCCATCTGAATGGGACTAGCAAAAATATTTCTTCTTAAACTAAGACCAACGTAGCCCGCTGGATAGCCAAAATCAGAATCTCTAAAAATATTAAACTCTAAACTAACGATGGAATCTTGGACTAGGTGATTGAAAAAACCATAATTAGGATTGATAATTTCAAAATCGTAGGCAGCTCCAACCCCCATAGGAAAATTATTAACATCCGGTTCTGTGTAATCTATATGCCAAGAAAAAGGAGAAAGAGCTAAATATTTGTCAGTTAAATTCCACCAGTTTACAGGAGAGTCAATGATTGTTTCATTATGATCCAAGTCATGGAGAATATTCTGCTCATTCGTCTGCTGATAACCTTGTGAAGCAAGACTTAGTTCTAGATTTGAGTGGGGGCTTTCATTTGATACAACAAGATAATCTTCTTTTATTAATATAGGTGAAATGAAAGAGCTTAATGTTAGGGATGAATTGGAGCTTAATTCAAAATTAGTTTCAAGATGAATGATTTTTTCTTTATATTCTAAATTGCTCGGATCGATTAGAGTATTTTCCTGGATTAACACCGGTTTTGAATGTTGATTAATAGGTAGATTGCTTACAGTCACTGGAATATCTTGATCTGAAGAGTTATTTTCTTCAAGATCTATTTCCTGTGCATGTATTAAGTTATTTGAAAATAACAAAAGAATTAATTGCAGCAAAATAGCTCTTGCTACCATTTTTACGTTAGTAACAAAAAAAATGTTATCCTCCCATTGATTGAAGTTATAGCCAAGAAAAAATAAAATCTTCAAAGCTGCGATTAAATAACTGAAAGTTCACCAGTAAAATGATGATTTCTCGCTAAGTCTTATTACTAAAAATTTACTAATATCGGCGAGATTTTTCCAATTCTTCTAACTCGAAAATAGAAAATTGCATAGGCATCTATAGATTTCATGAGTTTCTAATTTAATTTTTTATTTATTCTCAGTTGAAAGAAATTTGTCATCGCAAAAGCAATACCTAAAAACTAAACTAGGCGGCCGATGTCTTCGTTAGAACCTAGGAGGACTAGAATCATCCCCCGGTGTAATCGTTCCTGAGGAGGGGGGTTAATTTTAAATTTTTCTTCATGGCCCACTGCCAGAACACTGACGCCATGGTTTTTGCGCAGTTGCAGTTCGGCCAGGGTTTTATCGCAAAATTCTTCGGGAACCAGAATTTCTACAATGCTGTTGTTGGGATCCAACTTAAACCGGTCAACGATCGCCGGGGTGGTGAGAGTATAGGCTAAATCTTGGCCGGCTTTGTGCTCGGGAAAAATAATTAAATCAACCCCCAGGCGCTTGAGGATTTTTTCGTGGGTGTCGGAAGAAACCTTAGCTACAACCGATTTCACGCCCCCTTCTTTGAGGTTAAGGCAGGTAATGATACTTTCCTTGAGGTAATTACCAATCGCCACAATCACCGTTTCAATCTCAAAAATGCCGGCCTCCCGTAGGGCCGTGTCATCGGTGGAATCGAGACTAATGGCGTTACCCACCACCCGATCCGCCAACACTTCCGCCACCAGTTTGGGGTCTTGGTCAATGCCCAACACCTCATAGCCATTGACATGGAGAGTTTCGCACACTGCTCTGCCAAACCGACCCAGGCCAATCACCGCAAATTGCCGTTTTTCCTGGCGAATTAAACTGAGAAAATGACTAGTTTTCATTAATTTTCTTCTGAATTGAGCGGCATTAAACTAAACCCAACAGGGCCACCATGAGGGCTTTTTGGGCGTGCATGCGATTTTCCGCCTGGTCCCAGAGTCGGGATTGCGGCCCTTCCATGACAGCGCCAGTAATTTCTTCCCCCCGGTGAGCCGGCAGACAGTGGAGCACAATGGCTTCGGGATCGGCCAAGGCAAGGAGTTCTTGGTTAATCTGATAAGGCTGGAAAATGGGAATGCGACTGTCGGCTAAATCTTCCTGGCCCATGCTGGCCCACACATCGGTGTAGAGGATATGACTTCCCTGGGCGGCGGCTTTGGGATCGTCGGTTAGTTCCACTTTTCCCCCTGGAGCCGCAATTTGTTGGGCTTGTTGAACAATTTCTGCCAAGGGTTCATAGTTCTTCGGGGTAGCCACCCGCACTGTCATTCCCATCATCACACCCCCCAAAATCAAAGAATGGGCCACATTGTTGCCGTCCCCCAGGTAGGTCACTGTTAAGCTCTCCAGTTTGCCAAAACATTCCTTGATGGTTTGTAAATCGGCTAGAATCTGGCAGGGATGCTCCAAGTCGCTCAGGGCATTAATAATGGGCATTTTGGCATGGTCAGCAAAGGTTTGCAGATCTGCCTGTTTGAAGGTCCGCACCGCCAAGATATCAATGTAGCGGTCTAGTACCCTAGCGGTATCCTGAATCGGCTCTCCCCGACCCACTTGGGTCACGCTGGGGTTTAAATCCAATACCTGCCCTCCCAGTTGATACATGGCCGCTGTGAAGGAAACCCTGGTACGGGTGGAGGCCTTGTAAAACAGTAAACCGAGAATTTTCCGACAGTGGGGCTTGAGCACACCGGATTTAAGATCCGCCGCTAACTGCAAGAGTGATTTCATTTCTTCGATGGTCAAATCGGCGATCGCCAATAGATCCCTGCCCGCCAACGCCTTAATGCCCATAGCCGTTATCCCCGATTGTCCAATGTGGTGGTCGAATTAACATCGATCGAATTAAGCCCCATTTTGCCATACTCGGTTAATGGTCTTGGGGGGATGGCAGTGATGTCAGAAATCACTGATTTTGCTGGTCTAGATAGGCCCTGTAGCCCAGTCGCTCCAACTCCGCTTGTTTGTCCAAAACCATGGTTTCTAGACTTTGGCGATATTGCTGTACCTTTTCCAACAGCACGGGATTATGGCTAGCCAGTATTTGCACCGCCAATAACCCCGCATTTTTGGCATTACCGATCGCCACGGTAGCTACAGGTATTCCCCCCGGCATTTGCACAATGGAATAGAGGGAATCCACTCCCTGTAAGGTTTTAGTCTGCACTGGCACACCGATGACTGGTAAAGGGGTCAGGGCCGCCACCATGCCCGGTAAATGGGCCGCTCCCCCAGCCCCGGCAATAATTATCCGCAAGCCCCGCTGATGGGCAGTTTGGGCATACTCCACCATTCTTTCCGGGGTGCGATGGGCAGAGATAATGGCCACCTCCGTTGGTACGGCAAATTCTTCACAGACGGCGATCGCCGCAACCATGGTGGGTAGATCGGAATCACTTCCCATGATGATGCCGACTAAGGGAGAGGGGGAAGTCATGGATTAAATTGAGATGACGAAGATGGAGGTTTGACTTTAAACTGAGGCTAACCGCTAATAGCGTATCGGAAAATCTTCAAGATCCCAAGGAAAGATTTTTATGTCAGTGAACAGTATCCATTTGGTGGGAAGGGCCGGCCGTGACCCTGAAGTTAAATATTTTGAGTCTGGCAATGTGGTTTGTAACTTCACCCTGGCGGTAAATCGACGCACAAGCAAAAAGGATGACCCCCCCGATTGGTTCGACCTAGAAATTTGGGGTAAAACCGCTGAAATAGCCGGCAACTACGTCAAAAAAGGTAGTTTGATTGGTATCCAAGGCTCGCTAAAATTTGACCATTGGGAGGACCGTAACTCCGGTACCCCCCGTTCCAAACCAGTGATTCGGGTCAACAATTTAGATTTACTCGGTTCCAAGCGGGACAACGCCGAAGCTACCATGAATAATTATCCTGACGAGTTCTAGTCATCGACCCCATTAATTCCCTTGGTCAACTGCGGTGATCGCCATTGCTAGCAAAATCTTTGCGTCCCTTACCCATGCCAAAGCCCCATGGAAGTCTTTGACCCCACTCCTCCCCTTTGGGTTGAGGATACTGTTCATGCCAGGGGTTTTTGTTGTCCCCAATGTCAATCCGGCCCCCGTCAGGCCCTCCGAGCTTGGATCAATCGGCGATCGCCAGTGTTGGGGGATGATCAGCGACGCAAATGGCAGGAATTTTATCAATGTGAATGTGGTCAAGGTTGGTGGGCCTGGAGTAGTGATCGCCCCCCTTCCTCCCATTAGTCCTTAACAGTCTTTTTTATGATTGCCCAAACCCCGTCTTCCCAGCCCCTTTGGTTAACAATCATTTATTTGTTGCGCTGGCATAAACCTGCCGGCCGACTGATTTTGATGATTCCTGCGCTGTGGGCAGTGTGTTTGGCCGCAGAAGGTTTACCGCCCTTACCTCTATTGGGTGTCATTGCTTTAGGAACCCTAGCCACCAGTGGTTTGGGCTGTGTAGTCAACGACCTCTGGGACCGGGATATTGATCCCCAGGTAGAGCGCACTAAGCAACGGCCTCTGGCGGCCAGAACTCTTTCTGTACAAGTGGGCATTGGGGTCAGCTTAGTAGCCCTACTGTGTGCGGCGGGGCTAGCTTTTTACCTCACTCCCCTCAGTTTTTGGCTTTGTGTGGCGGCGGTGCCGGTCATTGTTGCTTATCCTGGTGCCAAAAGGGTTTTTCCTGTACCCCAGTTAGTACTCTCCATCGCTTGGGGTTTTGCTGTGCTGATTAGTTGGAGTGCCGTCACAGGGGATTTGACCACTGCCACCTGGGTACTGTGGGGGGCCACTGTGTCTTGGACTCTAGCTTTTGACACTGTCTATGCCATGGCGGATCGGGAGGATGACCGCCGCATTGGGGTTAATTCTAGTGCTCTATTTTTCGGTCAGTATGTTGGGGAAGCCGTGGGGATATTTTTTGCCCTCACCATTGGCTGTCTATTTTATTTGGGCATGATTCTAATGCTCAATCCCCTCTATTGGCTCAGCTTGGCGATCGCCATTGTGGGCTGGGTGATCCAATACATTCAACTCAGTGCCCCCACACCAGAACCGAAATTGTACGGGCAAATTTTTGGGCAAAACGTCATCATTGGCTTTGTGTTACTAGCTGGAATGTTGCTGGGCTGGCTATGACCTGGGACCAGACTCCAACCCCTTTTCCACTGGCAGATTCCTCAAATTTGCTTTACAATGGCGAACATTAAGAAAAATTAAGATTTTCCGATTCTTTCTCATTTTTGCTCCCAACAAGGGAGAAAGCCATGGGTTGGCGATCGGGAGAGAAAATTTTCCTTCGTAATTATTATTTTGGAGATTTTGCGCCATGACCATTGCAGTCGGACGCGCCCCAGTCGAAAGAGGATGGTTTGATGTCCTCGACGATTGGCTAAAGCGTGATCGTTTCGTATTTATCGGTTGGTCTGGTTTGCTCCTCTTCCCCTGCGCCTTCATGGCCCTGGGGGGATGGTTAACCG